>NZ_JYOQ01000149.1:0-78011 GCF_000960545.1 Vibrio sp. S457-15
TTTAAAGTTTTGTTCGGCTCAATGAATACTGAACATTACATAAAGTAATGTTTGAATTGACTGTGCTGAATCCGAAGATTCAATGGTCACTTCGTTTCATTGAAACCTAATTTGATACCGAAGTATCGAATTGGATTATCATCAACGAGTGCCCACACAGATTGATAGGTCTATATTGTTAAAGAGCTATTCTTCTTTGTGATTCTCATCACTTCGGAAGAGGCGGCCATTCTAGCGAGATAATTTATTGTGTCAAACACTTTTTTAAAATCATTTCGTTTTTCTTTCTAGCCTTGCCAACCTTGCTGAAACCCTTGCGAGCCCTTGCCCTGTCGACGAGGTGGCATTATAGAGATCGCGCTCACATTGGCAAGTGTTATTTTGCAAAAATTGCAAAAACAATGATTAAACGACGACTTTTCGCCCAAAGCTTTATTTACCCAACTTTACCCAAAACTATCAAACAACTTATCCACAGAGTTATCCTAAAATGTGTATTTTTAATCCCATTACTTATGCCTATAAATAAAGAAAGCTGCGTGATCGCAGCTTTCTTCTATAGATAGATATACCTGTAACTAGATACCTGAACCATCTTGTTCATTACCATCATCTTCATGAAGTCCACATTCACGCTTTAAACCAAAGAAGCGAGTTTCTTCCTCTGACATTCCTGGCTCCCATTTACGTGTCGTATGTGTATCCCCAACAGACAAGTAACCTTCTTCCCAAAGTGGGTGATAGGTAAGACCATGTTGCTCGAGGTAGTAGTGAACATCTTTATTAGTCCAATCGATTACGGGCAGAAACTTAAACACGCCATTTTGAATCGACAGTATCGGTAAACCCGCTCGTGATTTACTTTGCTCTCTACGTAAACCTGAAAACCATGTTCCAACATTAAGTTCTTTCAATGCACGACGCATTGGCTCGACTTTATTTATTTTGTTGTACTTCTCGATCCCTTCAACGCCCTGCTCCCATAATTTGCCATAACGTGCTTCTTGCCATTGAGCACTTTGCTCCGCTCGATAAACTTTTAGATTAAGGTTGAGTTTTTCTGTCAACTCATCAATAAAGCGATACGTTTCTGCAAACAGATATCCGGTATCCGTAAGAATAATTGGGATATCAGGTTTTTCTTGAGTCACAAGATGAAGCATGACAGCGGCTTGGATACCAAAGCTTGAGGATACCGCAAACTCTCCATCCAGATTTTCCAAAGCCCACTTTACTCGCTCTTGTGCCGACAGCTGTTCAAGTTCGACATTGATTTGTGCAAGACGGAGTATTTGCTCCGTCTTTGTTAATGTCAGTAACTCCGCCAGCTCCGGTTTGGAAGCCACAGAATCAAGCATAGAAGTCCCTCTTTGATACGAACACTTCTTGAATGATGCCTGCACGAATAGTGAAATCGCCAAAGGCTTCGCCTTCCTCACGCTCTTTCGACCATCGAGCCACCAGCAGATCAATCTCTTCTAGGATTTGTTTATCCGTGATGTTCTCTTTATACATTTTAGGTACACGTGTACCAGCACGATTCCCCCCCAAATGTAAGTTGTAACGACCCGGCGCTTTACCTACCAGACCAATTTCAGCCAACATCGCACGGCCACAACCATTTGGGCACCCGGTCACGCGCAGAATGATATTGTCATTTTCTGGCAATCCGTGTTTTTCCAGAATGCCTTCAACATCCGTGACAAACTGAGGGAGGAAGCGTTCAGCTTCTGCCATCGCTAGAGGACAAGTTGGAAATGCCACACACGCCATTGAGTTTTTACGCTGCTCGCTGACATTGTCATCCATTAAGCCATGTTCACGAGCGATCTTTTCAATCTTCGCTTTTTCGCTTTTCGGTACACCCGCAACAATTAGGTTTTGGTTGGCGGTCATACGGAAGTCACCTTTGTGGATCTTCGCGATTTCAGCGACGCCCGTTTTCAGCGGCTTACCCGGATAATCCAGCAATCGACCATTCTCGATAAATAACGCCAAGTGGAATTTACCATCGATACCTTCTACCCAACCAATACGGTCACCACGTTCAGTGAACTCATACGGGCGGCTAGCTTCAAACTGAATGCCCGCACGTTTTTCTACTTCTGCTTTAAAGACATCTGTACCGACGCGGTCGAGTGTGTATTTGGTTTTAGCGTTTTTACGGTTTGAACGGTTACCCCAGTCACGCTGAGTTGTTACAACCGCAGCCGCGACATCTAAGGTTTTTTCTAGAGGAATGAAACCAAAGTCATCAGCTCGACGTGGGTAAGTCGACGTATCGCCATGTGTCATCGCCAAACCACCACCCACTAGCACATTAAAGCCAACCAATTTGCCGTTATCGGCAATCGCAACGAAGTTCAAATCGTTCGCGTGGACATCCACATCATTTTGTGGAGGAATGACTACGGTTGTTTTGAACTTACGTGGTAAGTAAGTTTTGCCCAGGATCGGCTCATCTTCTTCAGTCGATTCGACTTTTTCTCCGTCTAACCAAATTTCAGCATACGCGCGAGTTTTAGGTAGAAGGTGTTCACTGATCTTCTTCGCCCACTCGTAAGCTTCTTGATGCAATTCAGACTCTACCGGGTTCGTGGTACACAGTACGTTACGGTTAACGTCTCCTGCTGTCGCGATTGAATCAATACCGATGCTGTTTAGCGTTTGGTGCATCAACTTGATGTTTGGTTTTAGTACGCCATGGAACTGAAACGTTTGACGCGTCGTCAGGCGAATACTTCCATATAACGAGTGTTCTGTAGCAAACTTGTCGATCGCCAGCCATTGTGTTGGCGTAATAATCCCGCCAGGCATACGAGCACGAAGCATCACGTTATGAAGAGGCTCAAGCTTTTGCTTGGTACGCTCGTTACGGATATCGCGATCGTCTTGCTGATACATACCGTGGAAACGAATAAGCTGGAAGTTATCCGCTGTAAAGCCGCCAGTGATTCGGTCTTGCAAATCTTCGGCGATGGTTCCACGTAATAGATTGCTTTGTTTTTTTAGGCGTTCGTTATCAGATAGTGGCCCTAGCTCTTCGCCTAATACAATCTGCTTGTTATTTTCAGTAGAAAAAGTCATTAGTACACATCCCTCTGATAACGTTTCGCTTTACGTAAATCATTAATAAATTGTTCTGCATCGTCACGTGGCATCTTGCCTTCTTGCTCCGCAACAATGACCAATGCGTCATGTACGTCTTTCGCCATACGAGTCGCATCACCACATACATAGATGTAAGCGCCATCTTGAATCCACTGCCATACTTGCGCGGCGTTTTCTAAAATGCGGTGCTGTACATAAACCTTTTCTACTTGGTCACGACTGAAAGCAACATCTAAGCGGCTTAACACTCCCGACTTAAGGTATTTTTGCCATTCAACTTGGTACAAGAAATCTTGTGTGAACGTGCGATCACCAAAGAACAACCAGTTTTTACCTTCAGCATCGCGGTTTTCACGCTCTTGAATAAAGCTGCGGAATGGCGCAATACCAGTGCCCGGCCCAACCATGATGATCGGTGTATTATCATCCTCTGGCAGTTTGAAGTTATTGTTGTGCTCGACAAATACTTTTACGTCACCGCCTTCTTCTAGACGTTGAGCTAAGAAGCTCGATGCGCCACCGTAACGTTTTTCATCGTTGTGGTCATATTCAACCAACCCGACGGTAAGGTGTACTTCTTCATCCACTTCAGCTTGGCTAGAAGCAATAGAGTAAAGACGAGGCGTCAAACGGCGCAATAAACCAACTAACTCATCCGCGGTCAGTTTGGTTTTCTTCTCTGTGAATACATCAACAATTTGAGTGTTGGCTGAGTACTCACGAAGCTTGTCTTTATCTTCCACCAGTTTTTGTAGTTTCTTGCTACCAGATAACTCGGCAAACTTGGCCACTAGCTGTGGGTTAGATGTCGTGATCTCGAACTTACTCACTAAAGCACTGTGAATCGATAAGCTTTCACCATCAACGTCAACTGTTTCAACACCAGACAAACCAACTTTACCTAGAATTTCATTAGCAAGCTCAGAGCTGTTTTCGTACCACACACCCAAAGCATCACCTGGTTGGTATGTCAGACCCGAACCATCTAGATCGATTTCGATATGGCGAACATCTTTACCCGAGTCTCGACCCGTGATCTTTTGGCTGGTGAGTAACGTCGCTGTGTATGGATTTTGTTTGTTGTACTGAGAATGTGAAGCTGCCGCTTGTCCTACAGGAAGTTGAACAATTTCCGCTTCATTGCCAGAATATAGTGTCTCTTTAACTTTACCTAGCGCATTCTTGCGCCATTCTTCCGCTGCCGCTTCGTAATCAACATCACAGTCAATACGGTCAATAAAAGACGTCGCGCCCAGTTTTGCTAAATACGTGTCAAAGTCTTTACCAGTTTGGCAGAAGAACTCATAACTAGAATCACCCAATGCAATCACACCATATTGAAGGTTTGATAGCTTAGGTGCTTTCTTAGATTGTAAGAACTCGTGCAACTCAATGGCATTGTCTGGCGCTTCACCTTCACCGTTGGTAGAAGCAACAATGATGACGTGCGTTTCTTTGGCTAAGTTTTTGCCTTTGTAGTCGCTTGCATCAAACAACTCTACTGCAATTCCTTCTGCTTTTGCTTCTTGTTCCAACGCTTCAGCAACACCTTTTGCGTTACCGGTTTGAGAAGCAAAAATGATGGTCAACTTACCGGCAGGCTTTGCTGATACTGCGGCAGCTGCTTGGGCGATTGGTGTTGCCGCCGCACTTGGTTGATGTTGAGCTAAACCCCAAAAGTACCCACTGACCCAAGCAAGTTGCTGCGAAGACAACTCAGAGACAGTTTGTTGGAGTGAATTAAATTGTTGGTCATTCAGAGGGCTTGCGATCGGAGGATTTCCGCCTTGCCCATTATTATCTTCAGACACATTCTTGTGAGAATACTCATTCTTTTGAAAAGACATTATCACGACATCCCTATTCATTGCGTGACGATAGAGTACCCACTCTCCTTAATAACAAGAAAGAATAGAAGTGAATGTTTTATAACTTTTTGGAAGTAAGAAAGGCTTACTTTTTGCTCAGCGATCTTCGATGCGGACTTGTTGAAAGCCCACCGCCATGGCTGATTTTGAGGCGGCATCTAAATCTTCATACAAACATTCTTCACCGTGACTGTCGGTCAGAAACACGAAACCACCTCGCGCATGCCTAAACTCAACAACCCATCCACCTTCTTGGATTGCTGGCTCAATAATGGCTTCAACAAGCTGGTTTTCACGAAATAGATGTCTTAGTTCATTTATTGTCATCGCTATCCCTGCTCTAACTTTCCCATTGCTCCTAAATAAGCATGGTCTACCTGAACAAAATAGGGAGAGAAATTCGAATAGATATAATGAAGTGGTATAAAAAAACGCCACTTATATCGTGGCGTTTTTAAAACTGAAGAAAGGAATCGAATTAAAATGAGTATTCCGCGCTAACAAAGAAGCCATTTGCGAAGATAAACTCTTTACCTAAGCTTGAGAGAAACACTTCCGACTCCAAATCGATCACGCGGTATCCACCACGGAAAGCCAACTGAGCGTCTTGTAGTGGCACATGGTATTGAATGCCAGCCATTAAGTCCGTGCTCTTGATGCCTTTGTTGTCACCAAAGTTCATCTCACCAATCACATCAAAGTTCGTATTAGGCACTTGGATCTCTGCGTAGCCGTACCAAGCCCAGATAAGCTCATCAAACTCTTCAGTACGCTTATTTGTACCAGCATCAATGTATTTCGTATCGCTTAGATTGCTGAATGTAACACCCGCATCAAAATGCAATAGATCATGGTCTAGCACTTGGTAGTACATGGTTAAATCGAGTTTATCAAAGCCCATGTAATCGGCATCAACACTTGAGTAACGTAGACGTGCATTCGGTACGTATTTCACATCGTGCTCAATGGCAGCGTAAAAAGTACCCGTTGTACTGCTATCTCTTCTTACTTCATTAACTTTTGTATCTGCACCCCATACTTCTGCCCCCACTTTTGCGGAAAAAGAAGATTCTGCGAATGTAGGAAGAGATGCGGCTAATGATAATGCTGTTAAAGCGATGGTCGCTTTATTTGTCATGGAATGTGTACTCCGAGATAGCTGATATTCAACAATGAGGGCGTGAGGGGAAATATACCATACTCTCACGCCTCGCTATCAACTAAATCGTCTATACCCAACTATTTATAACGCGGTTGGGCAACGAAGTTTTTAAAGAACCAAATACCCAATGCGATGGCTATCAGCCATGGTAATAGTTTGAGTACCGCGCCGATCATGCCAAGTAAAAACATCACAACCAACGCAATACCTGTTGCTGCGAACACTGTCATCATCGTGATGCCTGTTACTAATAAGGTCGCGGCAAATACTAAAATAAAGATCAGCTCCAACATAATCACTTCTCCATTTGTTTTAAACGACTAGAGCAGTTTCCATACCAACTTATCCAAAATAAATTAAGGTTATGATTTCTAAATAAAAATAAAGCCAGAGGCATTTCTGCGCTCTGGCTTCGCTGTCCGTAAGTTGGTATTTTTAGCCAACCACTGGTGAATTTTACACATTCAGCTCTTTTGGAATCTTCGCTAACGCATCCTGCAGCACTTCTAGGCCAGAACCTGGCTTGTGCGCATTTTCACTGATGTGACGACGCCATTGGCGAGCACCCGGCATATTTTGGAACAAACCCAACATATGACGCGTGATATGACCAAGATACGCACCTTTCGCAAGCTGCGCTTCAATGTATGGGTACATCTCTTCAACAATTTCACTGCGCTTCTTCACTGGGGCATTAGAACCAAATAGTTCTTGATCTACCGAGGCAAGCAAGTAAGGGCTTTGGTAAGCTTCGCGACCAATCATCACACCATCTAGGTGCTGGAGGTGCACTTTTGCTTCTTCCAGAGATTTCACACCACCATTAATAGCAATAGTTAAATGAGAAAAATCTTGCTTCAATTGGTAAGCACGTGGGTAGTCCAGCGGCGGAATCTCGCGGTTTTCTTTCGGGCTCAGACCACTTAGCCACGCTTTACGCGCGTGAATAGTGAACTGCTCACAGCCGCCTTTCTCAGAGACGATCGATACGAAGTCCGTTAGGAACTCATAAGAATCTTGATCGTCAATGCCAATACGTGTTTTAACCGTAACAGGAACATCAACCACCTCTTTCATTGCAGCGACACACTCCGCGACCAATTGCGGCTCCGCCATCAGGCAAGCACCAAAGCGACCGTTTTGCACACGATCAGATGGACAACCCACATTTAGGTTGATCTCATCATAGCCACGTTCTTGCGCCAACTTGGCACACTTGGCCAAATCTTCTGGGTTTGAACCACCCAACTGAAGGGCTAACGGATGCTCCTCTTCGTTGTAAGCGAGGAAATCTCCTTTTCCATGAATGATCGCACCTGTCGTCACCATTTCAGTGTACAGCAGGGTTTCTTTGGTCATTAAGCGATGGAAGTAGCGACAATGACGATCGGTCCAATCCAACATCGGTGCCACGGAAAAACGGGAAGATGGATACATAGTTAAAATCTCACTAAATTTCAGCGCCTTAGCTACATAATCCACTACGGCGAAACTGGGTAAAACTAGTCATTATCTCGCTGTTGTACCCCTAAATGTCCCTCAAGGGATTATTTTAGGGACACAAAAGGTACAGGACGAGCTGTGGGGTACGGGATTATACATACAGCTATCCAGTGCTTCAAATGTGGGCAATGGGAACTTTCATCAACAACCTCTCCTTCAATTAACGTATTTGAGAGGCTAAGTATGGCAACTATCGCTATTGAAAAAGTTGTAGGTAAAAAAGCTATTAAGCATAAAGCGCGAGTCAGACTAACGAGTAAAGGAAAGAGGCTTTTTGAACAGTCTAAAACCTTCCCTACTGAAAAGGAGGCGAAGAAGTGGGCGGATCAGCTTGTTACAAAGCTAGAATCAGAAGGTATACCATCTAAAGAGCCTAAGGCTCGAACCATACTCATTGGTGACCTGATTACAGAGTATCTAAATGATCCAATCACGTCCGCAGATATTGGCCGTTCAAAGTTCGCAGTTCTCAGCCGTTTAAGAGCCTATGACGTTGCTCTAGTTCGTGCAGATCACCTCACCGCCAATGACCTCGTGAACCATTGCCGTTACCGTAAATCTGAGCAGACTCAGCCTCTCCCTCAGACTATTTATCACGACATTACTTACCTAAAAAGTGTGCTCGACGTAGCCGGGCCTATGTTCGGATACGAAGCAAACACCAAAGCACACGATGATGCTATTCCTAGCCTGATAAAATACGGACTGATCGGTCGCAGTGTACGAAGAGAGCGCAGACCAACACCAAAAGAACTAGAACTCATGGAGCGAGGGCTAAAGAGAAGGCAATCACATAGAGCAGCCCATATCCCGCTAGTGGACATTTTTCACTTATCTCTTCTTACATGTATGAGATTAGGGGAAATTACCCGCATCACTTGGGACGACGTAAATTTCAAGGCATCTACATTAACCATCCGAGATCGTAAAGATCCAAGAAACAAAAAAGGAAACCATTGCACCATCCCACTTTTTCCCAAAGCAAAAGAGATTATTCTTCGCCAACCACGAAAGGACGCTCGCGTCTTCCCATATAAAAAAGAGTCTATCGGGGCGGCATGGCAAAGGGTGTGTAGAGAAGAGAGAATCGAAGATCTTCGTTATCACGACCTTCGGGCCGAAGGTGCTTGCCAACTTCTAGAGAGAGGATTGAGCATCGTAGAGGTTTCAAAAATTACAGGCCACAAAGATCTCAATGTGCTCAATAATGTTTACTTACGTATAAATATCCAGTCTATACATGAGCCAAATCAGGATAATTAAACCTACCCAAAGCTCAAAATGTGACAAGCATCACTATTTTTGGTTTTAGTTGATATTTTTTTTATTACACCAAACCTACTTCTTAGATTACTGAAAGCAAAAGATCGTCAGAACCATGCGTTTTTTAGCCGTTTCTGGTGGTCTTTTCACTCCGAGACCAAAAACACCCCCACCGACCATTACCCCCTCAAAAACGGCCTTTTTTGAGCGTTTTTAGCGAATTGAGCATTTTCAAAAGTGCTCTTAGTATCAAAACCAACGCGGAATGACCGCATTTTTTATGATTTTCCCGAGGCGTGGCGAGTGGCAACTAAAGCTATTGAACCAGTAAATACCCAAAGAGGCACGAGATACAAAGCTCGTGTGAGGGTTACGTCTAATGGGAAAACGCTAGGACAGTGCTGCAAAACTTTTGACACATACCCAGAAGCAGAAAAATGGGCACAAAGAACCGCAAAACTTGCAAATCGAGAAGGAGTTAAAGGACTACAAAAAGCAAAGAAGAACAAGCGAGTCCTGATCGGTGATGTTATTAACATGACTCTCACCGAAGAGCCCACAGCTAGCAACCTAAATCGAAGTAAAAGAGCAAATCTAAAAATACTGCTCAGCTATCCGATCGCTAAAGTTCCAGTAGAAAATTTGAGCGCAAAAGTACTATTTGAACACTGCAAAATCAGATGCGAGACAGTGAAACCTCAAACTGTTTCGCATGATATTTCAAACCTGTGCACAGCATTAAAAGACGCAATCACATTCTACGGAATCTCATGCGATTGCACGGTTTTTAATGACGCGCGATCTTCGCTGCAACGACATAGATTTATTGCTCGCAGCGATGAGCGCATTAGACGCCCGACACTTGAAGAGCTTCAACAAATATCAGGAGCTCTAGAAACTAAAGAAAGTTGCTCAACGAGAATTCTTCCCTTGTCAGACATAGTCGAATTCGCAATGGAAACTGCATTAAGGCGCGGAGAAATAGTCAAAATGAAAAGAAGAGACTATTGCAAGAAAACTAAGACCCTTGTGATACGAGATCGTAAAAATCCGCACAAATCGCAACGGCATACAACCAAAATTTCCTTATCAGAAAAAGCTCTGGAGATATTGGAAAAGCACTCAGGCAAACAAGATGATGCTTTCATCTTTGACTATAAAGCTGATGCCATAAGCAGAGCTTGGCGCAAGCTAACAAAAGACTTGAAGATTGAAGACCTACGCTTTCATGATCTTAGAGCAGAAGCAGCTTCCCGTCTCTTTGAGTCAGGCCTGAGGACCCCCGAAGTAGCACAGATTACTGGCCACAGATGTATGGACATTCTGAACAGGCACTATCTGAGACTAAACCTCGTCGCTCCAACAGCCAATTAATTCTATTTCAGTGCGCTTGTAGCGAGCTGAATTGATAACTAAACAAATTACAACGGAGAAAAAATGAATCCGACACAAATTGATCTATTCAGCGGTAACGCAGTTCTATCTACAGAACTGGTGAAACCGACTCACAAACGCTTCGGGAATCTGAAGTTTTCGCTGGGTTCATCTGGGTTTGACGCCGCTACAGAGTGGCTAGTCAAAGACTTAATTCCTGCATCTTCATTTGGCACTATTTATGGTGCAAGTGGGTCTTTGAAGACATTTCTTACACTTGAGGTATCTTGCTCAGTTACAACGGGGAAAGCATGGAACAATAAACCCGTTCAACGTGGTGCAGTTGTATACATTGCAGCTGAAGGTCAGACAGGCGTCGCAAAGCGTGTTAAGGCATGGGAAATAGCAAACGGTGTTGAGACTCAAAACCTCTACATTCTAGGCCACAGTATGAACATTTCAGATGTAGATGCTGTTACAACCCTAGCTCATTCAATCAAAGAGCTAGAATTTAATGAAAACGTAAAAGTGCGGTTGGTCGTTATAGACACCCTCGCACGCTGCTACTCCGGTGACGAAAACACATCTCGCGATATGTCTGCATTTGTCAATGGCTGCGACAAAATCAAATCATTGATAGACACTACTGTTTTGTGTGTTCATCACTCTGGTCGCGATGAATCTAGAGGCGCACGGGGAAGCTCAGCTCTGAGAGCGGCTTGCGATTTTGAATTTCAAGTGAAGCGTGACGGTAAGAGTAAAATACTGACGTTTGCCAACACTAAGCAAAAAGAAGGAAATGAAGCTCCAGATCTTGAACTTGAGTTTGATTCGGTTGATCTTGGCATTCAATGTGAAGAAAAACTGCCCGTAACATCTCTTGCAAGAGTAAAACCAGTGAAAGTCAAAGCGGAAAGGGATTATGAATCTGACAATCCCGTACTTACACTACTGAGTGAAAAATTTGACGGTACAGCTAACCGTATTGAGTTGCGTCAAGCTCTGTATTCATCGGACTCAAAACCAACTGACGCTCAGCGTAAAGCATTCAGTCGCTCACTCAAGAAGTTGCAATCGTCGGGTCGCATTTGTGTTGAGCAAGTATCATCACGTGCTTCTGACGAAGATATCATAAGTCTCACTCATTGATACTGTGACCATGTGACACACCTTTTGGTGTGTCACACAGTCACAGTAATAATGAGAAGACGCTTTTTAAAAACCTTCAACCACGAATTGACAGAAAATTCATTTTTTGTTCATTCGTGGTTACTTCTTTATTGAGGGATAAAAGTAAACTTCACATTTACAATTATTCTGGGCCTTCAACCGATTTATCTAAATCTGATTCTAATTCAGTATAACCTCGATGGTGCTCTTTCAAGATTGAGACCCAACTAGCTAAACTACTAGCTCGTCTAGCAACACTTGTCCGCCTTAAACCTTTTACTCTATCTATAACAAATTGTTCTGCTGAAGCGGGATCAAGTTCAGCGATACTTGATACACCAGCCCAATTCATCCAAGCCCAACCGAAATCACTTGATTCAACTCTATCTGCTAAAAACTGATATTGAGCGATCTTATTACTCTTTTGGATTAAAACTCTTCCGGCTGTTGTTATGGCGTTGCTAGAGTTTAGTAATCCTAAACATCTAGCAGCGTGAGTATGGTATTGAACTTGGCGCTGAGAACTAATTCCATCGATAAGATCATGCTCTAGTTCCCCTCCACCAGCTCTATGCCCTACAAGCTCTATAACACGATCTAAACAGTTAGCTTGAGGCACTTTTGTCGAATCAATAAAGACTTTGGTGCTCTTCTCTAGTTTCTGTATGATCGGTAGTAAACTAGCTGAGCTAATCTTAATTGGCTTACGTAAAGTATCAGATGTCTTTGATTTCAGTGTTAATTCTAACTTTTCCAAATTAACCACATCTAAAAGGTCTTTTAATCGAAAAGGATCAACCTCTAACTCTTCTAACCTTTTCTCAATCAAATCTTTATCTGCCAAAATGGAATCTAACAGCTCTATTGCAACTGCTGCTCGTTCCTGATTGCTAGATCCCAGCTTTACGTCAAAAGAGCTATACCCTGCTGTTAAAGGAAATATTCCCGGGGCTTTATTCCTCTCGTCCTTCATAAGCAACTTAATGATGTCACCGAATGCCCCTAGAATTTTGGCTACGGCATCATCATCAGGAGAACCTTTTCCGCTTCTATTAGCAATGCGCAAGTTAAAGTCCCATTTAGACTCAGGTGCAATTGACTGTATCTCTTCTGGGTCTATTGAAAAGTCTAATGGTGGCAGGTTGACTTCTTTAAGAGTACTTTCATTTAGAGCTTCAATTTTAGTTTGTTCACCACGCTCTTTAGCGTAAGTTGAAACAACTAATAATTGCTTAGAGGCTTTGAAAGCCTTATGGAAGCTATATTCTTCACGGAGCAATTCATCCAGTATCTTTATCGAAACTGGCATGTAAACCCACTTGGTTGAAGTGCCATCATCATAGTCACCACTCCAGTAAACTAGATAAAGGCGTTGTAGTTCATCCCTAACAGAGAAGCATTTAGGTCCAAAAAAATCATCATAGATTTCAAAAAGGCTTAACCGTCCAAGAAAGGTATCTTTAGGCAATATATTCATCACTCTTCCACCTTATCCTTTATATGCTTATGAGGCTCGGCACCTTCCTGAACCCACAGTGTTATATGACCATTTTGTTCTAACTCTGCTGGTATAACACCAAGCTCTGGAGATAAATTACCACACACAGTGTGCCACTCTCCGAACTGCTCGGGGAAAGGGTAATTCTTTTCTACTCTCTTGATTTTAGATAATTTAGACCAAAACGATACGCCATAGGACTTAGGGATGTCCTTGGAGTAGTAAACATAGTCTGGTTTCTCATCTCGGTGCCGCTGAAAATCAACCTCTTTAGGTGGAATAGTCCGAACCAAGCGATACACCCAACCCTCTGCAGGTACCACATCACAACTATCAGGAACTCCCTCTGGAAAGTCCTCCGGCCAACAATAGCTCAACTTATCATCACTCATCGGAATTTTACTTTTTGTGGCGCTAGGGTTTGCGCATTTCTAATTGATCATACTCACCTTGTGGAATACTAGCATGCGTTATGTGTTATTTTATAGGCATTTATTGCAGCAGTATTCACACATTGACGATTTGGGAGAGTATCGTGTCCAATCAAAACACTGAGTCATTCAACGCTAGTGCGGGCGCAAACAACAGCAAATGGGCACTTTTAGTTCCCCCGTATATTTTTCTTTACACTCTGGCCGCCATTTGGCTAACGCTTGATGGTTGGCTGTCCGGTTTCTCTTCTATCCTGAACTTGTGGACGTTTGATATTGAACCACCTCGTTTAGTAATTTCAATTTTGTTCACCATGACAGGTGCTATGCTAGGTAGCTCACTACTGGGGATAATTTCATTTCACAGATACCATGCGATTGAAAAGTCGTTTGATACCGATCACCTTTGGGGATTTTTATTCTCACCGCTACTTGCGTTGATTGTAGGAGTTCTAATATTTGCGATTATTCAAAGTGGACTTATAGTCTTGTCTGGTGATATCTCCCATGCCACCAATCCCGAAAGCGCTACATTGGGTTATTTAGCAATCGGTGGGGTTTCAGGTTACAACTGGGATGTTTTCGTGAAGAAGTTAGAAGAGCTATCTAAGAATGTTATAAACACTAGCGAAAGCACCAACAATTAAAACAAAGCAAAAGTCCTTTTCGTAGCATTCCGGCAGATAACACAACCCTCCTGAAGTAGCATAATTCCGGAGGGTATATCAAGAAAATAGCTACTGTTTCATTTTATTTCTCTGCCCGACTTGACCTGCTACCTGCACATCTCCTTGCTCTCGATTGTATACAGGCGTCTCAATAAGCCTTCTTGCGATATCTTTTATAATAGACGCAGCTTTCGCATTAATTTCTATTTGTAGCTCGTTTAGGCCGGAACAACCGCTCTCACCTAAAGCTATTTGATCTAATAGATTCAGAGACAACAAATTTAGCGTAAGAACTTCCTGTAACCACTGATATCGCTGCGAGTTTTCTTCCTGATCTTTGCTGCTGATGAAGCCAGCATTCTCGCAGTGCTTCAGAACCGCCAAACGAATTTGTGATGACTTCATTTCTGGTGTTGTTAAACTTTTGGCTAGGTGCTGTTTGAAGAGATGTTTTTCCATTTTTATTAAAAAATAGAAATTTAGTATCTTTAGTTCAAGTCTTTAAGGGTGTTGAGAGGGAAACCCTCTCACCAGTGGCAAACAGCGAGCGTAGCAATGAGGTTTGCCTATCTGGAATACCCAAGCACGTAACATTCGCACATCAGGTTGTTTGCATAAATGAGCAATAATTTCTTAATCTTTTAATAAAACATGATTAAGAACTGGACGATAACAACTGAAGCAATCAAAAATGGGGCCGATGGAGTTATGGCAACAGAACGCTACTTACTCTCACAGAAGCACCGAAATCATAGAACAACAGAAAACATCATCTCTCTCATAGGAACGGCACATACATCGCAACGAATAGCGCTACTGGGTGAGCAATTTCGAACAAAGCAACATCTCAACCGTCAAGGAGGTCGCCCTTTATCCAGTTATGCGATGAGCTACTGCTTAACTCTCCCCAAGGGACACAGACCAACGCCAACACAATGGAAATCTATAATCAGTGATTGCTGTAAGGCAATTAGCGAACTGCTAGAACTGAAACCTGAAGAACTTAAGCCTTTTAAATCACAGATCCGCGCAGTGTTGCACCAACAGCAACAATCCGGAGTACGGGGGGCTGGTGATCATGTACATCTTCTAGTCGGAAAAGTGCTAAACGGAAGAGTTTTACGCGTTTTACAGCAAAAGAAGTGTACCGCTCTATTGAAGCAGGCCTTTAATACAGCTGTACTCAAGCACACAGGCCTAGATAACAAGGAATACCAACCGCATGAATTAAACAGAGGGAGGCGGTTGGAGACTTGGAAGTATCGAGAGCAAAAAGCTGCTGATGCAGTGCACACCCAAAAACTTATCATTAAACTGCAACATCAAGCTGACAAGTGGTTTACTGCAAAAGAAGAACAAGACTACAGGCAGCAGAACAGACAATTGAATCGACTACTGAAAACATTCGAGGAGCTGTCGACTTCTAATCTATCTACAACTCAGCAGCATCAAGTAGACAATCTAAAATCGAAAATAAGCCATGACAGATTAAAATGGTAAAAATGTCCCCTGAAATGGTGGAGAGGAGTAGAAGCAAACTCTATTAGGGGATAGTATTGATGTGAGGGTGTTGATGATGCCTGTGAATGTCCCCTCATGTCCCCCGCCTTACAACCACACGCTCAAGTCGTTGGTTTTATTGACGTTTATCGCTATAGAATCCAATCCAACATTGGTGCTACGGAGAGCCTGCAAGAATGAGTCATGATTTAAACACCCGTTTTTATGTTGCTAAGGTCGAGCGCAGCAGTACGCTCAAAAAATAAGTCGGGTATTGTATACCCAGTGTCCAGCGGATGCGAGCGTTGTCCATCAATCAAAGAAAAGTGAACAAGGGACGATTCCGGCACGGTTATCTCGTTCTGTGATGGCTATTCCGGCTTCAGACCCTGTGCGACTTGCTTTAATTCATGATTTTCGTTCTGATAGTGGGTAAAATGAAGCATTTCTAAACGAACTTCGTATAGAAATGATTTATCATAGAGCACGTCCGATAGTTATGGTGAAAGGTTTGAACCCAACAATCATTGAACAAATTGAAAGTATCTGCGCAGAGCGTGGAGTAAGATTGACTCCGCAACGCCGACGCGTGTTTGAACTCATTTGTTCTAATCGCCGCGCCTCAAGTGCGTATGAGCTATTGGAGCAACTAAAAGAGAGTGAGCCTCAGGCCAAGCCTCCAACTGTTTATCGAGCGTTAGATTTTCTCTTAGAGCAAGGTTTTATCCACCGAGTGGAATCGACAAATAGCTTTATTACTTGTTGTTCTTTCAATACTCAACAGCACTTTTTCCAATTACTAATTTGCGATAAATGTGGTGATGTCGTTGAACTCGAAGATGAGACACTGATATCCTTGTTAGCTGAAAACGCCGAGAAGCATGGATTCAAACTGACCAACCAAGTTATTGAAACTCATGGTGAATGCCAGGCCTGTTCCTCCGAGACGAAAGAAAAAGTATAGAAGAACGTTATGCGCGCTGAATTTGTAAACCCGTTTTTAGCTTCTTTAATGAACGTGCTAAAAACCATGGCTTCTCTTGAGCTGAAGCCACAAAAACCGCGAATCAAGAAGGATGAGATCGCACGAGGTGACGTTTCTGGTTTGATTGGCATGGTTGGCCCACAAACACGTGGTTCAATGTCAATTACCTTTGATGAAGCGTTAGCGCTAGAAATCATGCAGAACATGCTTGGTGAGCGTCCAAACGGACTCAACGAAGAAGTGACCGATATGGTGGGTGAGATCACCAACATGGTTACTGGTGGTGCGAAGCGCATTTTGGCTGAAAGCGGTTTTGATTTTGATATGGCGACACCCGTTGTGGTATCTGGCCGAGGCCATACGATTCGCCACAAGTGTGAAGGCTCAATCATCATCATGCCTTTCTCTTCCCAGTGGGGAAATGCCTTTATCGAAATCTGCTTCGAATAAAAGAGAAAAAATAGGTTGGCCAGTGCCAACCTATTTTGTTTCTGCCTCAGGCAATAAAAAGGTCAGCATTTGCTGACCTTTTCTTTTTCTATTCAAACATTCACTAAGCTTTGAACGCTTTAAATGCGTTGATTAGACCGTTTGTTGAGCTGTCGTGCGAGTTGATTTGAGACGCATCGGCAAGCTCAGGTAGGATTTGGTTAGCCAGTTGTTTACCTAGCTCTACGCCCCATTGGTCAAAGCTGAAGATATTCCAGATAACACCTTGTACGAAGATTTTGTGTTCGTACATCGCAATCAAGTTACCTAGCGTACGAGGCGTGATTTGCTTCACTAGGATAGAGTTTGTTGGACGGTTACCTTCAAACACTTTGAATGGTGCGATCGCTGCCACTTCTTCAGCGTTCTTACCTGCTTTCACCAACTCTTCTTTCACCGTTTCTTCACTCTTACCAAACGCTAGTGCTTCAGTTTGCGCAAAGAAATTCGACATCAGTTTTTGGTGGTGGTCACCCGCAGGGTTGTGGCTGATTGCAGGTGCAATGAAGTCACATGGGATCAGCTTAGTGCCTTGGTGAATTAGCTGATAGAAAGCGTGCTGACCGTTGGTACCTGGTTCACCCCAAATGATTGGGCCTGTTTGGTAAGTCACAGCATTGCCTTCACGGTCAACGTATTTACCGTTTGACTCCATGTTACCTTGCTGGAAATACGCCGCGAAACGGTGCATGTACTGATCGTAAGGCAGAATAGCTTCTGATTCCGCACCGTGGAAGTTGTTGTACCAAATACCGATAAGCGCAAGGATCACTGGGATGTTGCTTTCTAGATCTGTTGATACAAAGTGCTTGTCCATCTCGTGAGCGCCATCAAGCAGCTCAACGAAGTTGTCGTAGCCTACCGCCAATGCGATAGACAGACCGATCGCAGACCATAGTGAGTAACGACCACCAACCCAGTCCCAGAATTCGAACATGTTCGCTGTATCGATACCGAATTCAGACACGGCTGTCGCATTCGTTGAAAGCGCAGCAAAGTGCTTAGCCACGTGAGCTTGATCGCCTGCTGACTCTAAGAACCAATCACGTGCTGTGTGCGCGTTAGTCATGGTTTCTTGCGTTGTGAACGTCTTAGACGCGATCAAGAATAACGTCGTTTCTGGGTTAACTTTCTTCAACGTTTCAACGATGTGAGTACCATCAACGTTAGATACGAAGTGAAGATTTAGATGATTTTTGTACGGTGCTAGTGCTTCCGTCACCATGTAAGGGCCAAGGTCAGAACCACCGATACCGATGTTCACGATATCTGTAATTGCTTTACCAGTGTAACCTTTCCACTCACCGCCGATAACGCGGTCAGTGAATGATTTCATTTTTTCTAGAACCGCGTTCACTGCTGGCATTACGTCTTCGCCGTCTACCATTACTGGAGTGTTCGTGCGGTTACGTAGTGCAGTGTGAAGAACAGCGCGACCTTCTGTTTGGTTGATCGCTTCGCCACTGAACATCGCTTCAATTGCAGATTTCAGCTCAGTCTCGTTCGCAAGAGCGAACAGGTGCTTCAGAGTTTCCTCATTGATGAGGTTCTTTGAGTAATCGACTAGGATGTCTGAGCCGAAACGTGCAGAGTATTTGTCGAAACGCGCTGCGTCTTGAGCAAATAACTCTTTAAGATCCATATCTTGTGCAGATTCGAAATGCGCCGTTAGCGCTTTCCAAGCTTGTGTTTGCGTTGGATTGATATTTTTCAACATGGTCTTTATCCCGATGTTACAGTAGGTTCCATTCCTTACAGTCTAGCGAAAACTGTGGAATCCCCGATTTAGCAAATAGAATATTAATTAGATGTTTGGGCGAATTGCCACAAAACAAGTCTTTGTAATTTTTTTTCAGGCGCCAATTATGACCGAGTGCTTTTACACTCACATTGAGTTAGGTCACGTTCCCTGCCCTGAATTTGAACAATTCATTTATGGTGGCAAGAATCATATCATTTACTTATGACAGGCTCTAATTGGAATAGGATAGACGCCAATTTATAAATTTCCAAAGGAACACGTATGTGGGCACAAAAAACACTGCAATTAAAAGCGAGAAGTCGCGGTTTTCATCTAATTACTGATGAAATTGAACAACAATTACCGCAAATACACGAGCTTTCAGTAGGTTTGTTACATCTATTTATTCAGCATACCTCCGCCAGTCTGACCTTAAATGAGAATGCAGACCCAACTGTGCGCATGGACATGGAAGCGCATTTCAACAAGTTCGTGCCGGAGAGAGCTCCTTATTATCAGCACACCTATGAAGGTGATGACGACATGCCAGCACACATTAAAGCATCGCTGCTTGGCAGTAGTGTGACGATACCAATCAAAAATGGTCGATTAGCATTAGGAACATGGCAAGGTATTTACTTTAAACACGTCCTCACTCATTGACATATTACATACGCACTACTATACCGTTGACATAAACTTCACTGCTTCTCAGTATTAAAGTTGATGGTATGGCTAATTTAGAACGAACCCACTACCAACCGATGAAATTCCTGGAGGGACATTCCGATGACCTGCCATGGATAGTTGATGCTCATCAGCTTACAATTCCAAAATGTCCTCAGATATTTTTTGACAGCGGCGAGCCTTGGCTGGCAGCGAATTTATATGCAGTAGCCCGTCTTGAGAGACAGACGAATATCAAGACAGTCCTATCAGACATGAACCACTTACGTGACTACGCTGAGTGGTTAGAATCTGAAGGACTAGATTGGACATATTTTCCTATCAAGAAAAAGGAACGGTGTCTTTTTAAATATCGTGGATATCTAATTTGTCAAAGAGATACAGGAGAGTTATCACCTAGTACTACTTCATCTAGAATGAGTTCCGTAGTTAAGTTCTATCGGTGGGCACAAGCTGAAGGACTAATCAAGAGCGATGAGCTCTGGCAAGATCGCGAAAAAACGGTTCATACCTACAATACGGTTGGTCTAAAAAGATCGATCCTAGTCAATTCTAGCGAACTTGCGATCCCAAACAGAAAAAGGCCAGGTGCAACACTAGAAGATGGTCTTCTACCTATTAGCGATTCATCTCGAAAAAGGTTACTTAACTTTCTCCTAAAACACGAAATGACCGAGTTGTACTATATGTTTATGGTTGGTTTTTTTACTGGTGCCAGAATTGAAACCATTCGTACATTGCGCGTTAGTAGTCTTGACAATGTATTTGAAGATCCTTCAGCAATCAACCTAAAAAGAATTCCTGTTGGTCCACCCACACAAGTGAAAACAAAATATGGGGTTAGTGGCGATTTACTTTTTCCTGCCCTACTAATAGAACAACTAAAAAAATACGCAGTAAGTCCAAGGAGGTTGGTACGTCAGGCACGAGCCTCCAATGACAACCAATCTTTGCTATTTCTAACTTCAAATGGGAAGAAATATGAAGACAATTCATTTACCAGCGTAATGTCAAAATTGAGGAAGAAATTAGTTAGTAATGGGTTAGGTGAGTTCCGTCAGCTTAAATTTCATCAAAGCAGGGCAACATATGGGAGCCAGCTAATGTTATATGCTTTGAAAACGCTTAAAGATCCACAAAGAGCAATTGCTTTCGTTAGAGATGCCATGTTTCACAAAGATGAATCTACAACATGGAAATACATAACCTTTGTTCAAAATGAGCCCATCAAAGAGATGCTGTCAGACGAATTCTTTCACTTCTTTGGTGGCAATGATGGCTCTGAGCTTTTAATTGAAGAAGTAACATATGGCTCTAATTCCTAATCTCATGATTCAAAGTCAACGCCTGGAAACGAGAGCAAGGTACGATCTGCGAAGATTTTTGTACCAAAGACCGTATACTAAAAGTGGAAAGGCGCTGGATTCACGGTGGTTCTTTCGAAAAATAGATACAGGAGAAATTGGCCCACCTCAAATGGAACGGCTAGAATTAATCCTAGCGATCAAGGAACTTCTTGAAACTAAATTAGAAACCGGAAGTTCAATATCGACAATTGAAAGTAGTCTTTCAACGTTACAGTTATTTTTTGATTTTTTTAAAGACAAAGAATACATCACCTTAAAAAATCTAGAAAGCGCTTATCTTGAATATTGTGAAGGCTTATTTATCAGATCCAACAAGATAAATTCAACACTAAAAAAAAGCACAGCCTACGGTTACGCAACTAAGTTATCATCAATATTTGGAGAGCTACTTGAAATACCAGTTAGCATTGAACTAATCAATAGGACCAGGCTCCCCTATACTAAAAAATCAAAGAAGGCTGTTAGTAGGAAATCGGACAAACAAAACTTAGAAGACATATCTAGAATGGGATGCTTCTTAGTTGATATTGCATCAGGTATAACTATTGAAAAAATATATGGAAAGTTACCTTTCACTATTCATGCAAGAAATATTAAAGATGAAAATGAAGAAATAACTCTAACACTAAATTCTCTTTGCTCAAAAAAAACCAATCTACTGAACATGCCTTTTGAATCACTTACTCCGAGGGAAAGAGATACGGTAAAAACAATAATGAAAACTCGGAGTGAAGTAAGAAGTATCGAAGGAACCAAGCGACATTACTTTGTTTCATTGAGAGTACAAGCTGAATTTTTAATCTTCATAGCTCAAACAGGCATGAATGTCTCTCAGGCTAAAGCTTTAAAGAGAAATCAATTTAAATATAGGCCATTAGGTGAAAGTTGGGAGGTAAAAACATTTAAGAACCGGAGAGCAGGTGAAGTATCTTTTAAAATATATAAATCTTATAAGCCATTCATAAAAAAATATTTAAAATTCATAGACCACTTCTTCCCTGAGTCTGATCTATTATTCCCTTGGCATGACACAGGAGGCCAACTATCAAAGGGAAGAGCATTTTCCTATCTGTCTCTCAGAAAATTGTTAAATAAATACAACATACCTTGGATATCACCTCAATGCCTCAGAGAAACACGAGTAAACTGGTGCTTAAGACGTTCTAGCAGTGACGTTAAATTGACTTCAGAAATGCATCAACACTTCATGGAAACTCTCAGAAACAATTATGAGCGTCCAAGCCAGCATCGCTCTATGGTCGAGTTGACCAAGTTTTGGAATAAGAATGATCCCATAAAAAAAGGAGAAATTAAAGCATCCTTAATAACTAGTCAGTGCAATGGTGTTCCAATTTCGACACATGATAAACCTGCCTCTATTGTTACTCCTAATTGTATAAATCAGTCAGGTTGCCTTTGGTGTGAGAATTTCAGAGACATAGACTCATTTGACTACATCTGGTCTCTTTTTTCATTCCGATACCTAAAAACTATTGAAGCATCTGGAGTGAACATAAAAGAAACAATACCTTCAGATTTAGTTATTGCAAAATTGACTGAAAAAATCGATTGGTTCAAAAAGTCCAATGATGAACGGAATAAATGGGTAGAAGAAGCTGAGATTAGGATTGAAGAAGGCGACTTTCATCCACACTGGTTAGGCTTGATTGAGTTTTTGGAGGGGTAATGGAACAAATACTTCGATTCATGCACCCATCAACTTTAGTGACGAGTCGATCTTCCACTTATCGCCCTACATCATTTCCTCCCAAACAAGATTGGCCAGTAACGGTTGATACTCAGGGAATCGCATTATCACTTTATGGAGATGACTATTGGGACTTTAATGCATTTGGTTTTCACGGTTTTGAGTTCGGTAAGCATGGCCTTTCACCTGAAAACTGTGAGCTTTTCAAGCAAACAATGTTATTTATTATGTACCATCCAAAAATATTTCCAGGAACAATAAAAAGCTGCAACGGATATTTTCAGAACTTAAAGAAAATTGCCATATTTTGTGAGAAAAATGGAATCTTAATTAAAGATTTACATAAATATCCTAATTTATATCCTATGATTACCAAAGAAATTCAGTGCGCTAGAATTAACGATCGAATTTCTCAATTGCATAAATTAAATTTATATAGTGACGAGCTTGGATTTGTAATTGCTGACAATAGACTTCTACAGCAACTAACACGAGAATCAAAGAAATATGAAAGCACTCAACATCCTTATATTCCTCCTCGAATTTGGAATTATCAAGTTCAACGTCTCAATGATGCCATAGATGATTTTATAAAGCACAAGCATGATATTGAGAAAGCTTTCTTATGGTTACATAAAGCTTATAGTTACAATCGTAAAATTTGTCCTCAAGATTATCAATCGCCATTCACCGAAAGATCTGTTTATAAAAATCGTATAATCTACGATGGTAATTTCAATGATTTTTTGACTGAATTTGGCCTAATCGAGTTGCTTAAGCGATGGATTGATCCTTCTGAAAAGATGCATGGTGCTTTTAACACACAATGTTTTTCAAAGTACTTATCCTTGGTTCGAGACATCTCCATTATTTTCATTCTAAACTTTAGTATGCAACGAAAGTCCGAAGCAACGTCTTTAAGAAGTGACTGTTTCTATATAGAAAAGGATAAGCATTTAGGGGATATTTGCATTTTAACGGGCGAAACAACTAAAACAGATCCGGACTCAGATGCTAGGTGGGTAGTTCCTAAAACTGTGAAAAAGGCAGTGGATTTGGCTACATGGATAGCAAGGCTAAGGCTGAAGTCATTGCCAGATAATTACCACGTGCCTCAAGATATCAAAAATAATCCTTACCTACTTACCGCAGCGTGTGAACTTTGGAGTAGTAGCGGTGGTGCAACAAAAGATCTTTCCGGGTATAACAAATTGTTGAACAACAGAAGAACTTTAGACTATTTCAACATCTTACGCCGTGGTTCTAAACTATTTGATGAACAAAAATTAATAATAACTAAAGAAGACTATAATATTGCGCTTGCACTCACTCCAAATCTACACAATAGAGAATGGTTTGATGAAGGAAAGAAATGGAATTTCACAACACATCAAGCAAGAAGGACTCTAGCAATAAATATGTTCACATCAGATGACGTTTCTGTCAGTTCTATTCAACACCAAATGAAACACCTATCGAGACAAATGACTCTTTATTATGGCCGAAACTATACAAGTTTAAGGCTGGACTCTAAAGTAGAGAAAACACTCATACTCGAGTCTTACCGGAGCATTTACAGAAAACTGGTCGAAGTAGTTGAGGATGAGATAGAAAATGTAAGGCCACATAAGACTAACTTATGTGTGATACCTATTATCGAACTGATTGATAAACATGAAGAGAAAAAACTACTAGAACTAATAAAAACTGAGAAAGTTGGATGTCGCCGCACTCTTCTAGGGTTCTGTATGAAGCCAGGCTCATGCGAATATGGCGGCATTGAGTCAGTATCAAAATGTGCTGGTGGCGATGGAAAAGGAGTCTGTGCCGACGCTATTTTCGTTCGAAAGAACAGAGAAAAACTTATCAAACTGAAGGGCAATCACGAAAATCAGCTTAATGCTCTTACACAGGAAAATATGCGATATTGGTCTTTGAAACAAGAAATCTATGCTATTGAGGTATACTTAAATGTCGTCGACACATAGAAAGCCTGCGGTGGAATCGTTCACTGAAGCATTTGAGCGTCTTAAAAACAATACACCTATCAACTTACCTGAAGGTACTCCAGTTACTCAAAACAACGTTGCTAGAGAAGCAGGTCGCGATCCATCAGCTCTTAGAGCAGAGCGTTATCCTGATCTTCTGTTAAAGATACAACTGTACATATCGAATAAAAAAGAGCAGGGGAAAAAATCTTCTCAAAATCGCGCTAGAAAAATAGAGAAAAGACTGTCGGATTGTAAGAGGCAAAGGGATAAACTATTATCGATATACCATTCTCAACAAACACTGATCGAAGAGCTTTATGATAAAATCCAAATACTTGAAGAAGGTAAAGTTCTAGATATTAGTAGAAAAAAACAGAAATAGGCGCTTTTTATTAAACCTGACAACGAATAAAAGTATATCTAAGGATATAAACAGTCGAAAGACAGGGCAATATAGCTTTTTTTTGAGCGATTTTTATTGAGCAATTAGATAGTAGCCATCGACCTCCTTCCTGCCTTTAAATCGCTTTACTGGAGTGCACAGTTAAATAGAAATGCAGGACAAGTACTCTCAACATTAACTTCGGCCTGAATATGAACCATTGTCGCTAAGTCAAGCATGGACCAAAGAGCCACGTCTGACATGTGACCCTTTGGCATATTCCATAATTAATTAGTAACTAGGAGTACCTCCAAACTCTTCTGCAACTGCTTTTTTTACTTCCTCTTCAAGACTTTGCTCGGCACGATAGATACTTATTTCATCGTTTTGCACTTTTCGTTTCACTCGACGATAAGTAGTGAAGGATTCAACAGTTTCACCCGCTTCTTCGAGAACTGGTCCTAGAAATTTGTAGGTAGCTTCTTCTCCATATTTCTTAACCATGTTTTCGAATGTTGAATTTTCAAACGCTTCTCCTGCCGTACCGTTAACCGCCTTGATACCTTTCTTGATGGTGCCCTTTAGGCTGTTTTCAACTTTCATTTTACTCTCCTAGAGTCAATTAGATTTTTTAATCGGAATGCAAGCTCCTGCTTACAAACTAAATCTACAAAATTTAAATCCGCATCGCTAGGTACACCAGGTTTATCCCTAGTGATACAATTTAATTTTATTTAACAAGGAAAGAGCGTTATGCCCCGTATTCCACAGCATGAGAGAAATATGCTTAACTACATTGATCAGCAACTGACTGCTGAGTTAGCTGTTTGGCGCATAGTGAAGAGCGGTCTGTTTGATAAGGTTAAGACCTTAAAAAAATCCTTTGATTCTGCGTTTGATACGTTGAGAGACAGCAGTGAATTACCAATTAAAGACAAGAATGAGTTCCAATTAAGAACCGACCTATTTGATCTACTAAACCAACATGAGAGTGGAAATAAGTACGAATATGAGGGTTATCGCCGAAGTTTTTTTCAGAACTACCCAAAAGAACATGAAATAACCTTTGCCTATATTTTGAAGATGACTAGTGATGAGGTGCGTGCCTTGCCCCAGTTAGATCAGCCTTGGAGTACGATATTGAATAAGGGTGAGAGTTACCCGTTTGAGAATCTTAAAACATACATAGATTGGCTTTGGTATCGTGTTATTTCTGATGCTAACTTTACTCCAAATTTGTCAAAAACAATGAATGACGAACAGAGGAAATATTGGAAAAGTTCAGAATCGATACTCAGTGATAAAGTCGAACCAGAGGTCGCTCGAAAAGTGATTAAAGATTGGAATGACATTACCGATGGTAACTTAGCCATTGGATCTTGTATCGAAGGTTTTTATTTTGATGGCGACCAAATGACGACCATAATTGAAGGTAAAACAATGCAGGATTTCCACATCATCGCTTTGCCAAAACAAATGGACGAAGCAATGTTCGACTCAACTATGGAGTACATAAAGTCATATCTTTTCAAGAAACAAATTCCGATAGAAACCATTAGAGATATATACACACATTACCTCCCGATTAACATACGTACAAAAACCTACAAAAGGCAGATAATTAAAAATAAGAGTATGGTATCAATGTTGTTCGTAGGTTTATTTTGCGACAGACTATATGAAACCAAACAAGTACAATGGAAACGTCCTCAATCGAATAACAGAAGGATTGAAACTCTGTATGATGCAGCAGAATGTGTGGCAGATCTCTTTTCAAATTTAGGCTTTCAATACGAAATGGCATCAGTAGTTAACGCGAGGAAGAAATTCCTTAAAATACTGAATGAATTAAATGTAACACATTGACATGTTGGGGTGTTTTTTGAAGTGTAATTTTAACAAATGGCCTGTCGGCTCTCCTGAACGCTTCATACATGGGTGTTGGCAGCTGCGCATGATGAGATTCCATACATTTTTTCACCAGTGCGAGAAGGCTATTCAGGATAGGTACAATCGCATAAATCATAGTATAGGTGCTAAAGCCGTTTACATTGATCTTCTTAGTTTAGGTGCGGATTACCGAAATCAATCGCAAATCTTGAATATCATCCAAAACGAAGAGCAGCTAACTTGGGTTTGGTTTATCAACTGCCAGGCTCTACTAAATACTTCGTTAGCAGGTTGGCTACGAAGTATTCTTACAACCAACAACATAGACCACATTAGAGTCGTTTTTATCCTAGATGACCAAGAGCAGTACAAGAGTATTTTCCAACGTTATTCAGCACCACTTTACAAAGCAACCACAGAACTCGATACCTCAACCAACTGAATTAAAAGCAAAAATAAATTATAAAATAAAAATTTGCATTCTCTGGATTTAATTCTTACGTTTATAAAAAAACAAACATGAGAAATCCAAAGCCGCTGCTTGCAGCACTACTGACGATAGCCTTGAATGGCTGTGTTAACGTTGTTTACATACCAAACAATAAAGGCTACATCCAGATAAAACCTAATACAAATCCAAATATTCTTAATGGAAATGATCTGGATACGAACCTTTCTCTGCGAGAGCTAAAACCACCGATAAGCTCAGGTATCGGCAGCCATTAAAAACAAAACGCCTTCATACGAAGGCGTTTCATATTATAACTTATATGGTTCATAGAATAGATTTTTAGCCTAGTAAACTCACTTACAATTTTTATATTTGAGCAAATCAGCTTTAGGTAAGTAGCTTTCTAAGATTAGCTCTAACAATCGCGGAAAATTCACACGACGACTTATTATGAAAACGAGCAAGGATCTCGATTGCCTTAGCCACATCTGACGGTACTGATGGTCGACCCGAAGATACTGTAAAAGGGCCATCAGTTTCCGTTAGTATCCTGTCTATGGGTATTTCCATGATCATGGGAAGGTGCCTTTCGTTAGCTAACATCGTTGAATTGATTGAGAAATAGCAGCCCAGATTAACAGCTCGTTGAATCTCTTTTTTTGAGCCAGTAAACCAGTGTAAAACAACCTTTCCTTTTCCTGATGGCAGCAGCTCCTCAATATAATCCAATACCAATTTCGAAGTTCTTACACTATGAATGGATAGAATTTTATCTCCGGCTTCTGCGCATCTCATTAATATATGTCGAAATACTCTTTTTTGAGCGTCAATCGATTTATAAAAACGCGGTCCAGCATCAAGACCTACTTCTCCAATGTATCTAGTTTCAGACAGATAGTCATCCCAAATTGTGATTTCGGATTCGAGTTCAGCTACCAATTGCGGATGTAATCCTAAAGCCGCACGAACGTATTTTGTATTTTGCGTTAGCTCATTATTACGAGGCCAAGCTCGTGGCGTTGTCGTAACTGCGAGCGTAAATACGCCAGCTGATTCCGCATCTTTTACAGCTTTTTCATGATCCGGATAAAGATCGAGGTGGCAGTGAAAATCCACTAATCCTGATTTAACTTGGTTACTCTCTACCATTATTTTGGCCTAGTTCGTACTCCTGATATTAGCCTGCTGACTTCCATAAGCCCACGATGATAAACAGCAGCAAGTTGATCTAGATTTGCTATTTCATCGGCAAGAGAACCAGGTTTATGGATTAATAAATTTGCAAGCTTCGGTTGTTTCTTTATTCTTTCAATTGCATATTGAAATGACCTGATTTGAACCCCCTCTGCTTTAAGGGTATTCAGCTCTTTCGAACATAAGTCAGAAACAGTATAACGCGTTGTATCATTGTTAGCTCCAAACGCAGCTTCTAATGAAGCCCGTCTAATTATACAAGGAAGGCAATATCCACAATGCTCAATTCCTAACCCATTCCAACGCCCTTTCGTCGGTGAAGAGCACGATAAGGAATCGGTGGCTAATTTCTTTAGTAAAGTTCCATTCGAACAGTTTGAAGCCATCTCACCTTTAGTTTTATCCCAATATGGATTTTGTACTTCTCCATCTATATCCAGGACTCGTAACAGATCATTCCAACGTGCCATGTAATAGGGGTGAGTCGTTCGAGTACTATTAGAGCCTAGTCTTAAAGGGTCTAAGGGAACATTCAACGCTATCAGTCCATTCTCCGGTACTCGAAGAGTAAAGTGCTGCCCAAAACCTGTACCAGCAAACACTCCTAATGTGAAGAAAAGAAAAGACCTTCCTCGTGTATTTTTATCTGAACCAACTCCCTCTACTAACCCTTTTTTAAAAGTCATATTTACGCGTAAACGCTCAAAAGAGTTTTCCTTATAGTGATCTTTCAAACCCAAAAGCAACTTATTCTGAGCATCACTTGCTGCTCCATCACCTGAATGGCTGATCAGTAGAGGTGTTTTACCGTTCTCTAATAAGTCAATGGTACCAATCAGACTATCAAGTCCTCCAGAGAATAGACTCAGAGTATCATAAGGAGGGGGAATATCTCCCTCAGCTTGTTTAACGATAGACTGGAACTTCAATGGGCGCTTTCTAAATCCAAACTCCCAAAGATCTCCCGTCAAAAAGTTCAACATATTCTTTAATACTGGTCTTGCAGAATTCCATTTATCCGGGTTGCTCACTGGTACTACTAGGTGAATTTCTCTAGTCCATGAGTCTTGGGATTGCTGTACTCTGGAAATTCGAGTATCCGCGGCATGAACCATCGCAGCCAAAACTAGTAAATCCAAGCCCATTTCAGAAGGATAAACTCCTAGTTTATTTAAGCTGGATAGGGCATACCCAATACCGTGATCTAACTTATTGTTTCCAGAGACAAGTTGCAAAACAGTTCTCTGCTCATCACTCCCCACCGGAACATCAGATTGCTCATCTGTTCCAAAACACCCTACCAACAGTTGTCGCTTCATTGATCAGCCTCCGCATCACCTAAAGACTTCAAAATAGAAAAAGCCGATTCATATACCGAGTCTACAAAAGAGAGAACTTGGTCATTAGTTATGCTCGGCCTACTCTCGCGAGCCCTAGTAAGAGCGTCACTTACAGCTCCGCGAATGAAGTCTTGTAATTGTTTTTCAACCTGACGTGCAACTTGGGCATTGGCGGGCATAGTCACGACTTTAGTGCCTATGTCATTGCAAATTCTTGCTTCAATCGCATGTGTGGCATACAGCTCAAACACGGTATCCATTTGATCGAGAGTAAAAGAATCTAGGTTCGCGAGCCCTTCACCAGCAAGATCAATAATTGTCTCTATATAAGCCTCTCTTGCTATTCCTTCATCAACAGTACCAGCTCCAGGACAAATATGATCCGCTAAAGCAACAAATACTTCTGATATTGGACGCCCAGCCATAGCGTCCAGATTGAACTCTCGTAAAGCTGCCTGCATTCCTCTCGCATTGGCATCAGAAAGAAATCCTAGTAGCCGCGCTCCAGCCCCTCGTGACGCCCCCATACGCTGGGCTGCTTGACGCGCCCCTCCTGTGGAGGTTGAAACATAGCTCGAAATTGCTCGACCTAGACTCGCTCTATCACTCCCCCCAGATCTAGCAAACCGAGTAAAGTTACCACGAGCTCCGGTAAATCTACTGGAATCCGCAGGCATTGGTATTGGAGGCTTGCCTAGAGGTGGGACAGAACCGTCTTGAGAAGAAGGGGCTCCGTTTTGCTCAGAATCAGGTCCAGTTTCGGGGCGATCACCAAGCCAAGACGGAATTAGCGGAGTATCACCTCCTGGGCCACCATATGCTGTTGAAGTTCCCATCAACGTCCTCCTTTAGATTGATCGCGTACTTGTTTTGCCGCAGCTTTCAAAAATGGATTATTTGTCACTTTGCTCCATGTTTCCAACAAAGCTGTAAAACGTGTTTTTGGCTCTTGGTCTTTAATTGCACTTTGCCATCCACCCACAACCCAAGGTCCGCATTTATCCTTAGGTAAGGATGTCAAGAAATCTAACAGCGCGCCTTGCAAGCTAGGCTGCGCTTTTACTAAAACAACAAGACCATCTATGCCCTCTGGCTTTGTACTGAAATCTCCAGCGCTAACTATTTTGCTACGCACAGCTTCAAATACTTTATCTGCTTCTGGTTGAGCAAGTTGCTTTAACTCGGCTTCAAGGCCCTGTACAACCATTTTTCCACCAAACAGCTTATCTACTACAGCAGATAAATGACCTAAAACTGATACCGGCCCAAAAAAGTCCTTCTTATCTTTGGTTACGAAAAGGTACGGTCGTAAGTCAATACCCGTGAGGTATGGTGTTAAAAGAGCCCAATCGCGCACCACTTCAGTCGCTTTCCATTCTGCTAGTACAGGAGTTTCTATGCGGGGAGATATTTCTAAATGTTCTATCTTAGCGTTATCATCAATGCAGTGATCCTCACTTGGAACCACGGTTTTTAAATCTTCTTCAAGTCTCTCTAGATCTGCACATTGGCCTTTGGGGTGAGTCGCAGCGACATAAGCAATTTGCTCAAAAAGCTTTGGAATAAATCGTTCAGCAAGCATTAATTTTGCAAGAATGGGAAGTTTAATGTCTTCACCAAAACCTCGAGCAATTGCTGTACGCTCACGTAATAACAACGTATTGAGAAAACGTTTTATTTGTCGTGGATTCCCTTTCGTTCCACTGGCTAGGATAGGGCCAATTTGATCACTTAATACAAGAGCATTGTTTGCTTTCTCCGCGCTGCTGCCTAATGCTTTTCGGAATATCGCCGCATCCAGCCCTCCACTCATCCATGGTCGCTTTAGTTGTTCTCTAGCGGCATCTATAAGTTTTGAATAATCGGGATTATTTTCTCCGAGGTCTATTCCTGCCAACAGTAATGTTACATAGATACGCGTTTCTGTTTCTCCAAGCGCTGGGATACGGAACGGCACTTGTATGAGTTTCTCCAAGTAATTACGTGCGTAATCTCTAGGACCTGTACTATCTGGTAACTCGGGAAAGTGTTTTCGTACTGAGTATTCGATCATCGCTTCATCTGCTGCGACAACAAACGCAGTCCGAGCTGTGAAAACAAATAATCGAATAGCTTCAAGGGTCTCAATCGCTGTATCGGGTAAACAGCGGTCAAGATCATCAACAAGAACGATAAGCTGCTTAACACCAGCTTCCTTAAGTAAGTCATCAAAAGCTTTTCGGAACGCTTCTACTTCTTCAGGAACGTTCTTTGCTTCACCTGGCTTCAAGATGCCTTTCGCGTCTTCAATGGCAGCTAAAAGGTTTTCATTTGTAGCAAGCTCGCTAGGGTTGTTGACTATTGACTGAAGCGAACCAACCAAAGTCTGGACTTGATCAATCGTCGGAATTCCGGTGGATGCAGTGACTACCAGCCCTCCAGCACGTTTTGCCAGTTTTAACCAATCAATACGATGGAATACATCTTTAACAGTGGTAGCGGCTTTCGTTAATGCAGGGCGTTTCTCTATTAACCCCGACACAATGCCTTCAATTAATGCGATCTTGGCATCTTCAAAACCCTGGAATCTCCAACCATTGAATTTGAGACATAACACTTCATTCTCACTATCCAACCCTGACTCAATCATCTCTAACACACTAGATTTACCAGCCCCCCAGTCTCCATGTACACCAATTGTGATAGGATGGTTAGGGCGAGAACGCAGTAATTCTATAATCGTACTAGCAATAGCTTCATTGTTAAGAAGGTCAATCTTTGTTTCGTTGTCGGTTAGGATCATTTCAGTCCCTCAAAATACCCATAGCTGACTTTTTATTATCGAATCCGCTATGGGGGTAATTCATACTATTAACTAAATCTGACACTCTTACTCTGTTTACCCCCGCTCAAACAAATCAGGCGTCAACTTCATTCCAAAATGAAAGAGGTGGGATATAGGCCTTTGATGCTACATGATTTATTCGTCAAATAGTGCAATGATGCTCATAAAAATCATTTAAAGATTAAGCTATTGCATATGATGTTCATGTTCTTTTTAAATCTCAAATTGCTCTTACTGTTACTTTAGGTCAAGGTCAGTCTCACTCCTGTGACCTAGCTGTTTCACCACGATCAAATTAGCATTTTTCTGCACATGATAGCGAAGCTCCTCCCTACACCTTCCTTTGTCAGAAAACTAGAGACAGAAGCGTTCACAACGTGAAAGGTAATGGCAGCTTTAAGAGTGATTTAATCGTAAAAGCTGTACATACTACTGAGACTTTAGAAATACTGTGAAATGAACATACCAGAAATAGTACACACGCACTTTAAAAATCAACCATAAGCGATTGATTAATAACAAATAATCTAATATTGAGATATGTCAAAAATATACTCCCTGAGCTTGTTATGAGAAACGTGGTTGCGACTCCACTCGTAGATGTATGAACGAAAGTTGAACTATTATTTTTAACTCATCGAGCATTGAAGGTTGATCTTTATAGAGCAACTTCTAGTGGCTCTTATCGTATTTGAGTGCTTTGACACTTAATGTACTTCTCATTTCATTCTCTTATTTCACAATTAGTTGTCCAAACTTTTGGCCAGAAAATTAACAGTTCCATATACATAGAAAGGTTATTTTTGTTTGAAAAACGATCTGATTTGTCGTCCTCTGATATGAGAACCAACCTGACTTTCACATGTGAAAGTCAATCGACGAGATACCATCACTATCATGCTTACAAACCAGTTGCTCACATTTTAAGGCTTAAATTAAGCAAATTTATTGGGCCTTATCTGACTTTATCGCCATTAGGTATGAGCCACCTCCGACTTTCACATGTGAAAGTCGCTCAATAACATGATCATCCAGCTCCTAGTCTCAAAAAGGAGGGAAAGCGACTAAGCATCTACCAAACGGATCCACCACTAGAGATGAATCAAGCTTGCAACAACAATCCATCGAGTTCATCCTACGTAAATATGTTAAATGCAGCGTGACTGATTTGGCTTTTGATAATATGCATAACCTCATTGAACGAGTTACAGTACCATTGGCCACCTTCTCAGACATCTCTACTCTACCTACTTCCTAAATTTGAGCTGGGTTTTATAAAAGTTGTATAGACAATAATTAAAATATAGGAATTGAAATTGGAAATAACGTCTCTTTATTTAAAAGGCTTTAGAAACTTTAGTAACGCACTGATTAATTTCAACAAGAGCACACTAGTTCTTGGCTCTAATGATGTAGGCAAGAGCAACATGCTTCATGCTCTGCGGGTTATGCTTGACAAGAGCTTATCAGAAGTAGATATCGAACCATCCGAGCTAGACTTTCATATAGGAAATGAAGGTATTGCTGAACAGGCAGAGATAATGATTACATTAAGTCAGATAACTGAAGATGCTGTCTTATCTATATTAAAGGGAAATGTTAGTGATGAAGGTACAACAATCCTAAAGTATGTAGCTCAAAGAGCCGACTTAAGTTATAAGATTTTCGTCGGGCATTCTCTAGAAGAACTACAAGAGGTATCAAGCAGGTTCTACCTCAAGTATGTAAATCTCAAGTATATTCAGTCACAACGAGATCTAGAACGCTTTATCAGTAAGGAAAAAAAGCAACTGCTTCGAATTGCCCAGCAATTATTAAATGAAAATGATGCAAAAAATGATGAAGCATTACTTGCCAATATCAGTAATGACCTATCTGCACTGAATACTAAAATTTCACAATTAAAATACGTTAAATCAGCAACTAATGATGTAAACAAAGAGCTGAAAAAACTAGCTCACCACCATTCAAACTATGAAGTTCAACTCGATACTGGTGCAATTGAAGTCAATGACTTCATCGACAAACTTCAACTTGGCGCAATAACTAATGGTTCAAGTGTGATGCTTGGTGGAGATGGTAGGAACAACCAAATTCTTCTGGCTCTTTGGAAAGCGAAAAGTATTATCGAGCACGACACGGATCATGAGGTCGTGTTTTACGTCATTGAAGAGCCAGAGGCCCATTTGCACCCACACCAACAAAGAAAGCTTGCTAGCTATCTGATGGATGAATTACCTGGTCAAACTATTATTTCATCTCACTCTCCTCAAATAGCGGTTAACTTCAAGCCTGACTCAATCATTAGACTATTCAGTAAAAATGGAGCAACCGTTGCTGCCAGCAATGGTTGCTCTAATTGTATTGCTGAAGGCTGGGAAGATATGAGCTACCGCATGAGCATCTTGCCTGCTGAAGCCTTTTTCTCTAACGGTGTATTCCTAGTTGAAGGTCCATCAGAGATCCTTTTCTACAATGAACTAGCAGAACAGTTAAATATTGAACTTGATTATGAAAATCTCTCAATTCTCTCCGTTGATGGTATTTCTTTTAAAGTATACGTTAGCATTTTGAATGCTTTAGAAATCCCTTGGGTAATGCGTACTGACAATGATATCTCCAAGGTCCCTCGTAAAAATGAGTGGCAGTATGCAGGCATCAATAGATGTTTAGAATTAGCTGGCTCTTTAAAATATGCTAACAGTTATATCTCTCTATCACCTCAAGATTCCGTAGATTACGGATATTGGCATTTGGTTTCATCACATACAGCTGACCAAGGAATATTTTTATCCAAAGTAGATTTAGAAACAGATTTAATAAATGAACTATCTCAGAAAGTGCTCGCTGCTTTAGAACTGACTGAGAACTCAAAAGCTATTGAGTACCTTCAAAAGAAAAAAGCACTTCGTATGCGAGAACTCTTAAGAAATCTTAAGACAAGCTTAAGCCTATTGAATTCAGGGGACTTAGCAAAGCCATTACATAAACTGTTAGCGATAAGTAAGGCAGTATCATGAGCGGCTTTCAACCTACACCACAACAGCAAGTTGCTATCGATTTTGATGGTAGCATGGTCATTACTGCATGTCCTGGTAGTGGCAAAACTACTGTTATGACGGAAAAAATTCGGAAGGTTACTCCTTGCTTACCAGACCACAAAGGCGTAATTGCGATTACATTTACCAAGAAGGCAAGCCAAGAATTAAAGCAACGGTGCAAACATAATGCATATGACATGAAACAAAGCTTTTTTGGAACTATTGATAGTTTCTGCTTAAAGGAACTAATCCTACCTTTTGTTTCTAGACTATGGGGAGGACAACCTCTGGAATGTAAAGTCATTAAGCGCCTTCAAGAGCCTTACTCGCTATTTCTGAATAAACAATATCGGTCCCCAACGGCAGATAACATATTAAATGATGATGGTTTCAAACGCCTTTATGAATCTGGTTTTCTTTGGATGAACTCATTTTCAGCTCTTGCACTACACGTTTTAAATCAATCAATAGCAGCGCAACGCTACATAAAAGCTAAGTACTCTCATGTTTTTATCGATGAGTATCAAGACTCCTCAGAAGCACAACATCAGCTATTCATGAAGTTATTTGAACTTGGACTCACGGCTACTGCTGTTGGCGATACATCACAGTCAGTATATGAATTTCGAGGCGGTAACCCTGACCTGTTAAATAGCCTAGTATATGATAAAAACAATTTTGAACATTATGAAATTAACATTAATCATAGATGTCACCCTTCTATTGTTAACTACGCATCTAGACTACTCAACCCTAATTTTCAGTTAGTCCAATGCGAGCAAATGTACATATTCAGAAGAACCATTACTGGAAATCTTACAAATGCAGCTCAAGAAATAACCGGTTGGATATCAGATTGGATTTCTAAAAATGAGTGGGGAATAACTAAGCCATCTGATATTGCAATTCTTGCAAAACAGGAAAGATCTCTCCGCTTATTAACACATGGTTTAAATATCGATTACAGAATCTATTCAGATAACCCTCTTGATGAAATAGGCTCTGATTGCTCAGATTTTTACTCGCACCTATTAGCATTTAAATATGGCGCAATACCTAACATTCAAGAGCTCATTGATAATCAATTTGATCTATTTATCACAGAAGATAAAAACTTATATTCGATTAGGAGAGCGGTCAAAGCGATTCGTGAAATAGACCAGGTTGAGAAACTTGTTATAAAATTTCATGAGCTAGCTTCTCTAGTAGGAATTGATGATACTGAGACGTCAGATAATGCTGTACGAGAAATTCTTCAGAAACAAGAACTCATAAAGCAGTTTACCCCATTGAATGACAGTGAAATTCAAGTTATGACTTTACATAAGTCTAAAGGGCTGGAATTCAAAGTTGTATTTCATTTTGATCTAGAAGAATGGTCACTTCCATTCCAACAGGTTGAAAATAATGATTGGGATAATCCAATTTATCCTAGCTTAAGGCAAGATATAAACTTACATTATGTAGGCATTACACGTGCAGAGAACTGCTGCATTCTGATCAATGTGACACAAAGACAAAATAGAAACGGGGGGTTTAGTCAGTCGAATCCATCCTATTTTCTTAGGCTACCTCAACTCGAAGGGCTATATGCTTAGAGTCAGTTTCCAATTTATCTGTGGTTAAAAATTTAAAGCATTGACATAACATGTCAATAGTTGTAACAAAATCCGGTGCTTTCTATTGACATAGATGAATAGTTATATCCTCAAATTTTAAAAGGGTTACAATATGTCAATAAAAGAGTCACACGTATTTAGTGCGCGGGAGAGCACCGAGACTTTGGCGGCAGCCGACGCATCATTGCAACCATCAATGGCGAGTAAGAGAGGTAAAAAAAGGCTAACCGTAAGATTAGCCTTTGTTTTTGTCATCTTGCTTAGAAGGGTTGATTAATCATCACTCGGAACGTCCCTTCGTCTGCGCCCTTGGCAACTTCAGCGCGAACCACAACACCTTCAACTTGGAAACGAACCGCGCCACCGACGCTCCATTTCATGTCTTCATGGAGTGTTTTTAAATCGTATTCGTCGGCAACTCGCCCCACCTCAACAAACGCTACCCATTGCCACCAAGGCATATCGTAGTAATTGATAATGGGAATATCGTCCAGAGGCTGCCAGTCTGGTAATACTCGATATTCGGCAGAATAGTGAATTGCAGAGCGTCCATGGTAACGACCTGCGGTATAGCCTCTCAAACGGTACAACCCACCCAAACGAACTTGTTCTTGTTCTGTCGGACGACTACAAACAACACCATCACATTGATTCCAAGTTGGTGTGTCGGCTGTATAAAAATCCAAGGCCAGCACTTGTTGATCAAACCAATCACCAAGAGGCCCCAGCGAGTAATATTGGCTATTTTGGAATTCCCACTTGAGCCACAGATCCTCTGATTGCCAACTTTCTGCGCCCGTCGTCAAATTCAAAGAGGTATGCGAGCCTCGGGTCGTGTTACGTGCGCTATCGCGGTTGTCCCAATCAAAACCCAATGTAAAACCGTAAGCTTGCTCTTTCTTATCATTGTATACATCCAACGCTCGTGATGAATAAAAAGGCGTCAGCAGGATAGAGCTAACGCCCGACGCCAAAGGCGATGCATAGCGAACGTCACGGCTGGGTAGAAACGCGCCTTTCAAACCATGATCTTTCACCGCGCCCCACGGCAACAGGTATTTGAATTCGAACTTATACTTTTGCTCATCACTGTTTGTGATCGTCTGAGATTCAAACGACGAGTTGTTATCGCCTTGATCACCTAAGTAATAGGGACTGTCATTAAAATGAGCTTGGTACATCTGAGTACTGAACAGCACATTGGGGGAGAGCGCATAATTAAATGCAGAGAGAAAACCAATATAGCTGTCTTTCTCCGAATACAGCCCCATACCAAATAGTGCAGCTTGAGGCTGACCAACCCCTTTAGCAACCCCCGCAACTCCAACGGTACTGCCCAACGTATCGGTACTGAAATAGAACGGGACAAAGGCTGAGTCTTTCTCTGAACTTAGCGCCGGAGAAGACAAAAAAATGCTGGCAGAAAGTGCCAGCATTGAGGTGATTCGTTTATTCATGGATTACTTGGTATATTCCATTTCGACGCGAGGCGTCAATTTGGTCACCAACTCATAAGCTATCGTACCAATGTGATTCGCAACCTCTTCGACAGGTAATTCTTTACCCCAAAGAATCGCTTCGTCACTGACCTTATCTGTGGCATCAGAACCTAAATCTACCGTCAGCATATCCATTGATACTCGACCCGCAATCGGTACTGTACGCCCATTCACCCACACCGGTGTACCATTGGGTGCACTTCTTGGGTAGCCATCGCCATAGCCCACTGCGATAACGCCGACTTTTGTGTCGCGTGCACTTGTCCAGATACCACCGTACCCCACGCTTTCACCTTTCTTGACTTCACGAACCGCAATAAGATGAGACTTCAACGTCATCACTGGTTGGTAACCCAAATCTTGAGCCGTTTTGTCGCTAAATGGTGATACGCCGTACATAATAATGCCCGGACGAACCCACTCTAATTGGCTTTGAGGCCATGCCAATAAACCCGCAGATGCCGCTAGCGAGCGCTCGCCCTGACAGCCCGAGGTTAATGACATAAACAGCTCAATTTGTTGCGGCGTGATGCTGCTATCAAGCTCATCCGCACAACCAAAATGACTCATGTATCGCAATGGCTTCGCCACATTCGGGCACGTTTTTAAGCGAGAAATGAATTCATCATACTGCTCCGGACGAACGCCCAAACGATGCATACCACTGTCGATCTTCAACCAAACGACCACTGGCGTTTCTAAATCCGCCTGTTCCAACGCGATAAGTTGCTCTTCACAGTGCACCACGGTTTGGATGTTGTTCGTCACTAACACAGGCAGATCGCCCGGCGAGTAAAAACCTTCTAGCAAGAGAATCGGCTTTACCACACCACAAGCACGCAGTTGCAACGCTTCTTCAATGCGAGCCACACCAAAGGCATCGGCATGGTTAGCATGTTTCGCCACATGACGTAGACCATGGCCATAACCGTTGGCTTTCACTACCGCCATCACTTTACTTTCTGGTGCTTGCGCTTTCACACGCTGCAAGTTGTGCTGCAACGCAGACAAGTCAATGCATGCTTTTGCGGCTTTCATGTAGCTCATAGCATTACTCATCATCAATATCGAATGCTGGACCCGCGTAATTATCAAAGCGCGAGTGTTGTCCTTGGAATGTTAAACGCACCGAGCCAATAGGACCGTTACGTTGTTTACCGATAATTATTTCCGCCGTGCCTTTGTATGGGCTATCTGGGTGATAGACCTCATCACGGTAGATGAACATGATCAAGTCGGCATCCTGCTCGATGGAACCCGATTCACGCAAGTCCGAGTTAACAGGTCGTTTATCCGCTCGTTGCTCTAGGGAACGGTTTAGCTGCGATAGTGCAACGACAGGCACGTTCAACTCTTTCGCCAGTGCTTTAAGCGAGCGAGAAATCTCGGCAATCTCAAGAGTACGGTTATCGGTTAGCGAAGGTACGCGCATCAACTGAAGGTAGTCGACCATGATCATTGACAGACCTCCGTGCTCACGAGCAACACGACGGGCACGTGAACGCACTTCGGTTGGCGTTAAGCCTGAACTGTCATCTATGTACATATTTTTCTTCTGCATCAGGATACCCATGGTAGAAGAAATTCGTGCCCAGTCTTCATCATCCAACTGACCCGTACGGATCTTGGTTTGATCTACGCGAGACAAGGATGCCAACATACGCATCATCAACTGTTCCGCCGGCATCTCTAGCGAGAAGATCAAAACGGGTTTGTCTTGCTGCATTGCCGCGTTTTCACACAAGTTCATCGCAAAGGTGGTTTTACCCATCGATGGACGCGCTGCCACGATAACTAAGTCAGAACCTTGGAGACCCGCGGTCTTTTTGTTGAGGTCAGTAAAACCAGTATCGACACCTGTCACGCCATCTTGCGGCGTTTTGTACAGCAGTTCGATACGTTCTAGCGTCTTTTCTAGGATGTTGTCGACGTTTTGCGGACCTTCATTTTCACTGGTGCGAGACTCGGCGATAGCAAAAACTTTACTCTCCGCCATGTCTATCAAATCTTCAGAACTGCGACCTTGAGGATCGTAACCCGCGTCCGCAATTTCGTTCGCAACACCAATCAAACCACGGACGATCGCACGTTCAGCCACGATATCTGCGTAGGCATTAATGTTGGCAGCACTGGGCGTGTTTTTCGCTAAGTCAGCAAGGTAAGCAAAACCACCCACATCTTCTAGTTGCTCGTGTCGCTCTAGGTGCTCAGACAGAGTGATAAGGTCAAGCGGTTTGCCCGACTCAAGAATGGTTTTCACACCTTCAAAAATAAGACGGTGCGGACGGCTATAGAAATCACTGGCGACAACTCGCTCAGCAACGGTATCCCAACGTTCATTGTCCAGTAAGAGACCACCAATCACTGATTGCTCTGCTTCTAGTGAGTGAGGTGGCACTTTGATTGCGTCGACCTGACTATCTGAAGGTTTGCGATTTCTGTTTTCCGCCATGACTTTGCTCGATAACTACTAATGACCCACGATTATAACCTTAAAGTTAACTAAGATGCTTCCCCGAAGCGACAATTACTTGTTAAGAAATCAACATGCCGATAGCTAGCCTAAACGTTTTAAATTCACCCCTCTCATCAAAACATATAACCCTTAGATAAAACGATTGAAGCGGAAGATTTGATGCAGGTGTCGCCTTAGCAATAAGTGGGAATTCCATTCAGCTCTAATAAAATTTAACCTACCATTGACCCAACAAAATATCTGTATCAGTATCATGCCCCTCCTTTTTAATTACGTTCGAGGTTGATGTGTCCCGATACTGGTTACTTGGCTTGAGCTTACTGTGCACGACTGCATCGTACGCTGAAGAATCAGTACAGCCAGAGCAAAATATTGATGTGCCCAACCCTCTACAAACTGAGGTAGAGTTTGGCTATCAAGCTCACACAGGTAACACGGACTCTCGTTCCCTGAATGCTCGTTTGAGTGCTGAATATACGTCTGGCAGGCACCGTTCAAACGGTGAATGGAAGTACTACAACCTGTACAAAGACGGCGAAGAAGACAAACGTTCATCGACATATTCTGTTCAAAGTGACTACAAGTTAGGACCAAAAACCTACTTGTATGGTAGCTTTAAAGGCGTTGATTCGCGCTATAGCGCCTATTTCAAAGATTACACCTTATCAGGCGGTCTGGGTTATCAGTTTTCCTACACCGAAAACTTTATCTTAGAAGCTGAGATTGGCCCTGGTTTTCGTTATCAGGAACCGAACTTGGATGAGATTGATGATGACGATATCGTCTTTCCTAACATCGTTCGTGAAGGCATTTTCCGTGGCAACCTCAATACCACGTGGCACGCTCTGGATAACTTGAGCTTTGCCGCTGATATCACGCTCGTTACAGGTAAAAGTAATACGCGTGTGGATAGCGAACTCAGTGTCACTAATGACATTACCGAAGACATTGCATTGAAACTGGCTCACTCGCGTCAATACCACGATAAAGTACCAGAGGGATTAAGCAAAGCCGACAGTGTGTTCTCCGTCAATCTGCTTTTCGCGTTTTAATCTCCAATTTTTATCCCTCAATTTCAGACAAAAAAAAAGCACCTCCGAAGAGGTGCTTTTTAGTATTTCGTCTTGATACTGAATTACTCAGCAGCAACAACCTGTACTTTCGCAGTAGCGAAAACTTCAGAGTGAAGTTGAACGCTGATCTCGAACTCACCAGTTGTACGTAGAGCACCTTCAGGAAGGCGAACTTCGCTCTTAGCAACTTCAACGCCTGCAGCTGTGATAGCTTCAGCGATGTCACGAGTACCGATTGAACCGAATAGTTTGCCTTCGTCACCAGCTTTAGAAGCGATAACAACTGCTTCTAGAGCGTTAACTTTCTCAGCGCGAGCTTCTGCAGCAGCTAGTTGCTCAGCAACTTTAGCTTCTAGTTCAGCACGACGTGCTTCGAACATTTCAACGTTGCCTTTAGTAGCCATAACTGCTTTACCCTGAGGGATAAGGAAGTTACGAGCGTAGCCAGATTTAACGTTTACTGTATCGCCAAGACCACCTAGGTTACCGATTTTATCAAGTAGAATAACTTGCATTGCTTAATCCTCTTTCTTAATAAACGGAACCGATTACTGATGCTTGTCAGTGTACGGTAGTAGAGCTAGGTAGCGTGAACGCTTGATAGCACGTGCTAGTTGACGCTGGTACTTAGCACTTGTACCAGTGATACGGCTAGGTACGATTTTACCAGCTTCAGTGATGTAGTTTTTAAGAGTTGCTACGTCTTTGTAATCAATCTCTTGTACGCCTTCTGCAGTGAAACGGCAGAATTTACGACGACGGAAGAAACGAGCCATGGGCTATCTCCTGATCTTAAATTTGAGTAATATTGTCGGCATGTAACACTAATTTCCCAACGCCATTTCGGCCGGTCTGATAAGCGACAAAACCACTTACCTTAATGTTACTGCCTTGTACTAAATTCTGAGTAATTGCTTGTGACCTAAGCCCGCTGACGACTACCGGCATACGACAATAAACTTGTCTCGGTAAATCAGCTTCGATAACAGTAGAGCGATGCTCTAACCAAAACCGACAGTGTTCAATGCCACCAGGGCTTTTACTACGAATGGGCGGTTTGGCAATGGTGCCGCTCAGCTCCATTCGGTTGGTCATAACAAAACTTACTCAGCAGCTTCTGATTTAGCTTCAGGCTTAGCTTCAGAACGCTCTTCACGACGTGGAGCACGCTCTTCTTTTTGCTTAAGCATGATAGATTGCTCAGTGATCGCTGCTTTAGTACGCATGATCATGTTACGTAGAACTGCATCGTTGAAACGGAAAGCAGTTTCTAGCTCATCGATTACAGCTTGGTCAGCTTCAACGTTCATTAGAACGTAGTGAGCTTTGTGAAGCTTGTTGATTGGGTAAGCCAGTTGACGGCGGCCCCAGTCTTCTAGACGGTGGATTTTACCGCCAGCTTCAGTGATAGAACCAGTGTAACGCTCGATCATGCCAGCAACTTGCTCGCTTTGATCTGGGTGCACCATGAATACGATTTCGTAATGACGCATGGGTTGCTCCTTACGGATTATTCAGCTTCCACAAATGGCTCAGTCGTCCAGAGGAAGCAAGGAACTAAAGAAAATTGACTGAGTTTAAGGAGCACGAATAGTACAGAAAGGCCGCAAAATAGGCAAGTGATTATTTGCGCAGCGCGCGGGATATTTTTGTTTGGCTCGTGCCAGAAACGACAAAGGCTGCCAGCAAAGTGGCAGCCTTTAAAATCAGAGCGTTATAACGCTTATTTTTAGCACTTATTCTACTTGAGCAAGCTCAGTGCGCATTTGGTCGATCACTTGTTTGTAATCTGGCTGACTAAAAATCGCAGAACCCGCCACAAACATGTCCGCTCCTGCTTCAGCAATTTCACGAATGTTGTCGACTTTCACACCACCATCGATTTCCAGACGGATATCGCGACCAGACTCATCGATCATCTTACGAACAGCGCGAAGTTTATCTAGCGTGTGAGGAATGAATGACTGGCCACCAAAGCCTGGGTTTACCGACATCAGTAGAATCAGGTCAACTTTGTCCATGATGAACTCAAGATGCGCAAGCGGTGTTGCTGGGTTTAATACCACACCCGCTTTACAGCCGTGTTCTTTGATAAGCTGAAGAGTACGGTCTACGTGATCAGAGGCCTCAACGTGGAAAGTGATCATTGATGCGCCAGCTTTCGCAAAATCAGGGATGATGCGATCTACCGGTTTTACCATTAGATGAACGTCGATTGGCGCAGTGATACCGTAATCGCGTAGCGCTTTACACACAGGAGCACCAAAAGTCAGGTTTGGTACATAGTGGTTATCCATAACATCGAAATGCACCACATCTGCACCCGCTGCGAGTACTTTTTCTACGTCTTCACCTAGACGTGCAAAATCAGCCGATAAAATGGATGGAGCAATAAGAAAATCTTTCATACCTGACCTCAGTAGTGACGAGCAAAACAGCAAACCAATTTGCGCGCAATTCTACCGAAGCCAGTGGGGAGATCCACTATTTAGAGAAAATAGTGTCAGAACTATGAAGCAGCGCTATCTGATTCCGGCGCTTTGAACAAGGCGAGCAGTTCGTCAACTTTGTTACGACCGCTACCGTTTCGGCTAATGGTGCGTTTCACTTTCACCACACTTAAATCCGCACCGTGGTAAAGGCGGCGCGTTAGTGTTGTGTCGTGATTTGAAATCAACACCGGAATCCCACGCTCGGTAGCCGTTCTTTCTGCCATGTCGGCTAGTGCCGCTTGGTCGTCCAACGTGAAACCATTACCTGCGTATGAAGTGAAGTTTGCCGTGTTTGAAAGTGGCGCATAAGGTGGATCGCAATACACAACGCTGCCCTTGCGCGCACGACGAAATGTTTCAGGATAACCTTCGCACACAAACGTGGCTTTTTTGGCTTTCTCAGCAAAAAACTCCAATTCCGCCTCTGGGAAATAAGGTTTTTTGTAAGAGCCAAACGGCACGTTGAAGCCACCTTTTTTGTTGTAGCGGCATAAACCATTAAAACCAAAGCGGTTCATGTAAAGGAATGCAAGTGAGCGATACATTACGTCATCGGTTTTATTAAACTCAGCACGAATGCTTAAGTACGCTTCTTTGCGATTGTTTTCGGCGACAAACCAGCGCTTCGCTTCTGAGATATATTCCTCAGGACGCTCTTTAAGCAGGTTGTAGAGATTAATCAGGTCGGGATTGATGTCTGCCAACAGATAGTGGTCATAGTCGGTATTAAGAAAAACCGAGCCAGCACCAACAAAAGGTTCAACTAGCTTTCGAGCCGGTGGCAAATGACGTTGGATGTCTTCAACCAGTCCGTATTTTCCTCCTGCCCATTTAAGAAAGGCTCGTTGCTTTTTCATCTACTGCTCTATCTATCGACCAAAAATTAAGGCTGCGGAATGTAACATATTTTTCAGCGAAGCTCAGGATTATTTCACGCGATCAATTTCTCGATGAACTTGGCCTAGCGATTTTGCCCACGGGCTCACCGACTTAAGTGAATCTGGCAGCTTCTCTACCGCGTCTCGAGCCATTTGAATTGTCGGATAATCTTGGTAAGTCACGATGTACCATTCCGTTCCACTGCGAACCGTCGGATAAATGCGTACCTTGTTATTCAGCTGATGCTCATCAAGAAAAGCTTGTACGTCTTCCATTGACGTCATGGCTGCTAACTGCAAGGTGTACGCTCTTGGGGATAACGCTTTTAGCTCTTCACGTGCAAACGAGAATTTGACGATAGGTTTACTTGAGGTCGTCTCTGTTTTCGCAACCTCTTCTGATGCGGCATCGCTTGGCTTCACCACTTTAATCAAAGAAGAGTTTGTCTCTGACTGGGTTTTCGCTTGAGGTTCTGCCCCTTCTACTAACGCTTTAATATTGTCTGTATTCGCTTGCTCAGGCTTACCTTCTAACAGAGCATCAACCACGTCAGATTCAATCACAACACGCTGCTGGGTGTCATCATTCCCGACGCTTGCTACTTCTTCTGTCACCGTTGGTGGCAATGAGTTGGAATCGTCAGTCGCATCTGATAAATCGCCATCATTTGGCAAGCCGTCAGTCACTGAGGTTAAATTAGATTCTGATGGCGAAAGAGTCGGCTCAGTGAGTGTCGGAATGGCAGTTTGCTCGATGCTTCCCGTGATCTGCTGCGCTTTGTCATCTGGGCTTGGCTGATTAAACATCCACCAATAACCACCAGCGGCCAGCAACAGTAGCACCAAAACCACTAATGCGATGTTGAGTGGCGATCCGACAATTGAACGGATAATGATCCTTTTTTCCACTTTCATCTCTCCTAATGCCATGATGTCACCCGGAATCGGGTCGACTTTCTTAAATGCATCTCGAACACGTTTCTCCGCATCGTCATCGACGTACCTAACCACTAGTGATTCGAAGAAACGACGCGCTTCCACTTCGGATAGCATATCGATATCAAGTTCAACTGGCTTAAGTTCTTGCCCATAACTCAACCGAGACAAGACCGACTCCAAACGCCCAGACTGAGTAAAAAGCAACACGTTGATCGTCCAGTTCGGCTTTTCATGCGCCTCTAAGACTAACGTCCATAACTCCGAAATGAGCGTTTCACTAAGTAAATGAGCATCATCAATAACAATCGCAATATCGCAAGGCTCACCTTCGAGAATACGCTCTAGACTGTTGAGTAAAGGCTCTTGTTGATTAAACAATGCATCGGAAACCAGCTGACTCAAGATGAGGACGCGACGCTGCACGTCATCTTGGGTCGCATGGCAAAGTAACAAACATTGATTTTTGTTACTCGCACCCAGCTCAAGGTATCGTTGCGCCAGCCAAGATTTTCCATACCCATCAGGGCCATTGATCGCAATAAGGTTGGATCCAAAGTTGGTCAACAACTCCAATCTATCCAATAACTCGGTTTGAGAATCTAATTCCAGAACGTGAGCAAAACTCATCTAATAACCTTCTTAAACAACAAGAATGACGCCAGATGGCGTCATTACAAGGTTAAATATTGCGACCGAAATCAATAGCCTGCTGAATCACTTCTTGTGAAGTATCGGCTATCACTTCCGCACTGCCAATTCCGGTTGGTAGAACTAAGCGCAATTGACCTGACAGCACTTTTTTATCACGCATCATATGCTTGATAAAGTCATCAAAACTCATGCTGTCGGGTGTATGGACTGGCAATTTCGCTCTGCGCAACAATGCCACAATACGCTCAAACTGCTCTTCAGAAATCAGTCCACGCAGAAGTGACGTTTTGGCCGCCATCACCGTACCAGAAGACACCGCCTCACCATGTAACCAATTGCCGTAGCCTAATTCAGCTTCTATCGCATGACCGAAAGTGTGACCCAAATTGAGCAACGCACGAATTCCAGACTCTTTTTCGTCTTGTGCAACCACTTCAGCTTTAATTTGGCAGCAACGTGCAATGGCATAGGTAAGCGCGTCTTCATCCAACGCGTATAAACGGTCTAAATTTTCTTCCAGCCAATCAAAGAATGCACCATCATAAATAATGCCGTATTTGATCACTTCAGCTATACCAGCAGCAAATTCACGCTCAGGTAGCGTCGATAAACAGTTGGTATCGATGATCACCGCTTTCGGTTGGTAAAATGCGCCAATCATGTTTTTACCTAGCGGATGATTGACTGCTGTTTTGCCGCCAACGGAAGAATCCACTTGGGACAACAACGTCGTTGGAATTTGGATAAAGTCCACACCTCGCTGATAACAGGCTGAAGCAAAACCGACGAGATCTCCGATTACACCACCACCGAGGGCGATAATGACCACATCACGAGCATAACTTCCCTCTAGCAGGAAATTCATGACTTGGTTAAACACATCCAGGTTTTTGTACTGCTCGCCATCAGGCAACTCAAGTAACGAAGCATCACAACCAAGTTGTTTTAGTTGATGAAGGATTTTATCGGCATACAAAGGTGCCACTGTGACATTACTGATCACAACGACTTTTTGATTGGTATTTTTGTTTGAGAGAACTTGAGAAAGGTACGCCGGGTCCTCAAACAACCCGGCGCCTATAGAGATTGGGTAGCTACGCTCTGCTAGATTGACCGTAATCCGTTCCATCGGTGTGCTCCAATTAAAAGAAGATAAGTACTTATCTCTCTTCTAGCATTTTTACGATCTGGTTGGCTACCACTTTTGCACTTTGATCGTCAGTGCGAACAGTGTAATCCGCTACTTCTTCGTATAACGGGTTACGTTCTTCAGCTAATTGCTCCAATACTTCACGAGGGTTGTCCGTTTGAAGTAGAGGACGCTTCTTGTCACGGTTAGTACGTGCAAGTTGCTTTTCAATTGTCGTTTCTAGGTAAACAACTACACCGCGAGCAGAAAGACGGTTACGGTTCTCTTTGCTTTTCACAGAGCCGCCGCCAGTTGCCAGCACGATGCCTTGTTCTTGAGTCAGATCTTCAAGTACCGCTTCTTCACGCTTACGGAAGCCTTCTTCACCTTCTACATCAAAAACCCAAGAGATGTCTGCACCAGTGCGTTCTTCAATCACTGTATCGGAGTCAACAAACTCCATATGCAGTTGCTGTGCTAGATGTCTACCAATTGTACTTTTGCCGGCGCCCATTGGGCCAACAAGGAAAATATTACGTTTCTCAGCCATGTTTAGCAGTAATTTACAACATTGATTCAATAAGATCGCCACAAGAAAACACAGCTAAACCGCTGTTCTACAAGGCTTGTGGCACCAGTTCCTCACAGATAATTCGTGATAAGACCCGAAATTATCCAAGCATGGTGCCACTAATGCAACTTTATTTTTGATCTAATCGCCTATTTACTTGATAGCCACTACTGAATAACGACCTTAGGCGTAACGAAAATTAGCAACTCACTTTTACCAACGTTTTCGTAACTTCGGCGGAAAAGTGCGCCTAATAGCGGAAGATCGCCCAACAATGGCACTTTATCGACTGAGTTAGTAATGCTGTGCTGGAAAATACCACCGAGCACAACCGTCTCACCATTATTCACCAGAACTTGGGTGCCAATGCGCTGCGTATCAATTGCCATTGCCTCTCCTGTGCCCGTTTTCACTACCTTACCAGGTCGGTCTTGGGTCACACTCAGATCTAACACTAAACGATTGTCAGGTGTGATCTGCGGTGTCACCTTCAAGCTCAACACCGCTTTTTTAAAGGTCACTGACGTTGCACCACTCGATGAAGATTCTAGATAAGGAATTTCGGTACCTTGTTCAATGTACGCGGGCTTCTTATTGGTCGTGATCAATCGTGGGCTCGAAATGATTTCTGCTTTTGATTCTTGCTGCAATGCAGACAGCTCTAAGTCCAATAATGTATCAGAACCTAACTTTGCCACTTGAAACGCAATGCTCGCCGCATTCGGGTTGGTCGCGGCTAAATTAACATTAAGGAAATCATCGATACCAACACCATCACCACCCTCTTCACCTTCGCCATCACCACCACCTTCGTACAAACCGATTGTCGCTAGGTTGTTCTCAATAGAGCCTCCAACGGTGTTGTTACCATTAATAGAAGTGAAGCCCCAACGAATACCTAACTCGTCCATGTTACCTTCACTGATGGTCACAATTCGGGCTTCAATTTGTACTTGTTTGACTGGGATATCGAGCGATTCAATGATTTCGCGAATAACGGCGATGTTCTCTGGCAATTCTCTGATTAATAGCGAATTGGTTCGCTCATCAATGGTCATACTGCCACGCTCTGACAACATGCTAATGTTGCCTTCACCATTGATCATCTCTGCAATATCCGAAGCTTTAGCAAAATTGACTTTGATGATTTCTGATGAAAGCTCACCCATTTCTTCCGTCAGTTTTTGTTTTTCTAACTGCTGCTTCTCGCGCAAATCCAGCTCATCGGTCGGGGCGACCAAAATCACGTTGCCATCAACACGCTTATCTAACCCTTTCACTTGCAAGATGATGTCGAGCACTTGCTGCCACGGCACACCATCAAGACGCAGTGTAAGGTTGCCTTCGACAGAGTCCGAAACCACCAAGTTAAACTGGTTGTAATCTGCAATCAGCTGCAAAACGTTACGCACAGGAATGTCTTGGAAGTTAATCGAGATCAGCTTGCCTTCTTTTTCTAAGATGCTCTTGTCTGGCACTTTTTCATTTGGTTTAAGCTTGCTGACAGTGATTTCAAGATAACGCCCCGTCAAACGATAGTCATGCGTGTATTCTTCATCGATATACGCAACTAATCTTGTGGTGGAGGTATCGCGGAACACTTCAACACTTTCCACCACCGTCACGAAATCTTTCACGTCGAGAAGGTAAAGCTGCTCGTCTTTTACCGACGTGTTCATTAAATCAATGCTTAATCCTTCTTGAACACGTTTAACATCAACAATAGCCGCCGGGGATGCAAGCTCCACCACAATCACGGCATCTTTGCTTTTGTTAGTGCGAAAGTCGATGCTCTTGAGCGCATTAGACTGTACATCTTCTGCTGCTGCTAAAGGGGCCAGAAGTAAAAACAACCATAAGGAGAAGAGCCCAGTAAGCATCCTTGGTGTACGTGTTAATCCTTGTCTCATTTTCATTACTCAATATCAAAAATAAATGCAGCTATATCTATCTCAAAGCCAACTTAACTTTACGTTTTTGCCAGCACCCCAAACCATCGGGCAAGGTTTCATTAATCAACAAATAGGAGTGGGTAACATGCGTGACCTTACCGTTATTGCGCCCGAGGTATTGACCTGGTTTCACTTTGTAAACCGTGCCATTCGGGGCTTGTACTAAACCAGAAACGGTGTTCCCCATACCCATCACTCCTTTTAAACGAAGTTGGCTGAGTGGGAATTTTTCTAACTTGCCAGATCTCGCTCGGTTCGGCGGTTGCCAACAATCCTTTCTCGCCACAGGTTGAGTTGCGATGGTCGCCTCTTTGGGCAATTCGAAAGGAGCACGCATCACTTCTGGGGCATACGCCACTGCGATGTATTTGTCAGCAGGTTTGAGCGTCTCCACATCTCGCCGAGCCTGGCTCTCAACACCACGAATAAAATCCGTTAATGATTCATCATTCGCCTGGCACCCGACCAATAGAGCGCTTACCAACACCGTCAGCAAAGATTTATTTCTCATCTTTCTTTTCCTCAGGCTTGAACTGATAAGTGTTTGCTCTCACTCGGAAGTGCAAAGTTTCACTCTCTTGGCTGACACGCTGCCAAGTCACGTCTTTAAAGGTGATGATACGTGGCAGTGTGGCAATGGCCTGTGAAAAACGACCGATATCGTGGAAATCACCTGTTAGCTCGATATTTAGTGGCAATCGATACAGGAAGTTTTCAGATTGCTTTTCTCCCCAATCAATGCGAGTAAACGTTAACTTGTTGTCGATACCGAGTTCGTTTACCGACGCCAACATTGTGGCCAACTCTTTTTGTGCTGGTAGTTGTTGCAATAGCAACTCATAACGCGTAGTGAGCTCGTCCAGTTGAGATTGCAACTGAGGCAATGCAGCTACCTTGTTAGCTTTTATGCGCAATGCCACTTTTAATGTTTGCTCCTCTTGAATCAAAGTGTTCAAGCGAGCCTCTTCTGGCTTTAAGTAAAACCAATAACCAAACCCTTGGATAAGAAGAACAAGCAGGCAGATCACTACAAGCTGAGGCAGTAATGGCCATTCAGCAATCTCATCCATTTCTAGATCTTGCCAATTAACCATGTTGTTTTCCCTCTTTCTTCTCTTCTACCGTGTTGAACATGAAGGACACTTTAAAGGTCTGAAACTCTTTACCAAAACGGGCTTTTCCGTGCACGATAGAGTGCATTTCAACGTCCAGTAGCTTGGCAGAACGTTCCATGTTATCGAGCATGGTTGCTAGCCGTGGTGTACTGTCTGAAATACCTGAGATTTCAATTTCTAGATCGTTCATTTTGATCTTGTCGACATATACGCCTTCTGGAATAACAGCAGGCATGAGGTTCATAAAATCAGTGGTTTTATTCCGACCATTTTGCAACGCTTCCACAACTTTCAAGCGTTCCAAGATTTTGCTGTGTTCAAGCTCCGCGATCTTCATCGCTTCTATCCGCTTATCTAGATCGGAAATGTACGTTGTTAGATAGTCGAGTCGCTCTTGTTGAAGATCTTGTTGGTACTCATAATATTTGCCAACGCCCCACTGAATCCCCAACGCCACCATGACGCCCAATACCACTAAACCGACAAATCGACGACGATGCTCTTCCCTTTGATTTTCGCGCCAAGGCAATAAGTTAATGCGATACAGCACGCACACCTCCTAACCAATGAATGCCACGCACCGCCAGCCCTGCAGCTGTCGAAAAATGTTGCCAATCAGCCGCTCGTCGCTTGCGTTTCGACACTTTCATTTCAAACAGTCCGAGTGGGTTTAGCAACTCGCACTCCAATGCCAACTGATGCGAGAGCTCTTCTGCCAACATTGGCGTCGATGCCCCCTCGCCCGATAACCAAATGCCTTTGATGTTTTGCGAACCGTTGATCGAGGTATAGAGCTGCATTTGACGTTTTACGCGCTCAACCACTTGACGATTGAACTGTTCCGTTTTGGCTTGAGCATCATCAGAGAGTAAGTCTTCTTGTGACGTCCCCATTGAAATACGAGTACCGCACGCAAACTCCTTATGAAACAGTTCGCCTTGCTCGGTAAACATGGTGAATGAACTCGCTAACGAGCCGATGTCTAACAAACAGTATTTGTTTTTTTCAGGAAAACGCTCTGCGGCAAGCTTCCAGATATGACCGAGGCTTTGAGAGTGCACGTCAACCAACACAGGCTTTAAACCAGATTGTTGTAACGCCTCAACTCGGCTTTCAACCACATCTTTGCGCGTAGCGAATACTTGATAACTGTCCGTTCCACGCATCCCTTCTTCAGCACGAAGGCGTACAAAATCCAAACTCAGTTCTTCCACAGGAAAAGGAGATTGATGAGAAAAAGCTTGTACCACCGCAAACTCGATTTCGCTCTCATCAAGGCTTTGTTCGATTTGCAGTTTCTTGCTAATAACTGAGTTGTCTGGAACAGAAATTGCCACTCGCTTGGCCCCAAAAGGCAGCTCTTTTTTCATCTGCTTTAGGGTCTTTACAATTTCTTGATGATTTATAGTGTTATTTTCAGCGACAATACCTTCCTTAAGTAATATTTCTTTGTAACTCAGTAAGGCGTATTGATCGCCAATGGGTTTAAGTACTACGGCTTTGAGGCTGTTATGGCCAATATCTATGCCGGTAACGATTAGCTTATCCATCTCTACTCTCGCTCCGAAATTTCTTCGCGCAAAGGTTGTTATTAGCACCCAAATAAGAGTTAATATCTCTATGTGCTAAATTTTTGACCTAAGAGTACAAGGGTTTGCCGTTACACAGCCTCAACCAATCAGGGATTCTCCGGTGAAGTTCATAAAGCGTTTATTATTTTTAACATTGATTTGCATAATTCTTGGAGTCACCACAATTTTTGGCTTCTATCAGTACGTGAAGCCTGAATTGCCAGACGTTGCAACTCTAAAAGACGTTGAATTACAAACACCTATGCAGGTATTTAGTCAAGACGGGAAGCTGATCGCACAGTTTGGTGAAAAGCGTCGTATTCCTGTTACTTACGATGAAATTCCTCAAGACCTAATTCACGCACTGATCGCCACCGAAGACAGCCGTTTTTACGAGCACCCTGGTATCGATCCAATCGGTATTACTCGTGCAGCTGTCGTGGTTGCTCTTTCCGGCTCAGCAAAGCAAGGCGCGAGTACCATCACTCAGCAGCTAGCGCGTAACTTCTTCTTATCCAACGAGAAGAAACTAATGCGTAAGATCAAAGAGATCTTCATTGCCATTCACATTGAGCAACTGCTGAGCAAACAAGAGATCATGGAGCTTTACGTTAACAAGATCTTCCTTGGCTATCGCTCATACGGTTTTGGTGCGGCGGCTCAGGTGTATTTTGGTAAGAGCTTAAATGAGCTCTCGCTTAGTGAAATTGCGACACTGGCGGGGATGCCAAAAGCCCCTTCAACCATGAACCCAATTTACTCACTAGAACGTGCAACAAAACGTCGTAACGTTGTGCTAATGCGTATGCTCGATGAAAAGTACATTACGCAAGAACAATTCGATGAAGCACGTAACGAACCAATCGTCGCTCGTTACCACAGTGCAGAAATTGAAGTGTCTGCGCCTTACGTTGCCGAACTTGCACGTGCATGGGCAGTAAAAGAGTACGGTGAAGAGAAAGCCTATACGTCGGGTTTGAACATCTACATGACGGTTGACTCTAAACTGCAAGACGCTGCCAATAAGGCTGCGGTAAACAACCTAATGGCTTATGACGAGCGTCATGGCTACCGCGGCGCAGAAAAAGTATTGTGGAAAGAAGGGGAAGCCGCTTGGGATGCAGAACAAATTGAGAAGCATCTAAAAGGCCAGCCAACTTACGGCGATCTTTACCCTGCTGTCGTGACAAAAGTGGAAGGCAAAACGGCGCAAGTTGTTGTGAAAAATAACGACGCACAAACCATCCCTTGGACTGGCATAAACTGGGCACGCAAATTCCTCACCGATAACCGTCAAGGTTCCACACCAAAATCTGCACAAGAGGTTTTAGCTGCAGGTGAACAAATTTGGGTTCGCGAGCTAACGACGACCGATGAAGATGGCAACACTCAAAGCAGCTGGAAGCTAAGCCAAGTGCCTAGCGCGAACACCGCATTTGTCGCGATGAATCCTGAAAATGGCGGCATTTTGTCACTGGTAGGTGGTTTTAACTTTGTTCACAGCAAGTTTAACCGCGCAACCATGTCCGTACGTCAGGTTGGTTCTAGTATCAAACCATTTATTTACTCAGCCGCTATCGATAAAGGCCTAACGTTAGCAACTCTGATCAACGATGCGCCAATCAACAAATGGGACGCAGGTTCAGGCTCAGCATGGCGACCAAAGAACTCGCCTCCAACTTACGGCGGTCCAACTCGCCTTCGCATTGGCTTAGCTCAATCGAAAAACGTAATGGCGGTTCGTACCTTACGTGAAGTGGGCCTGGATGAAACTCGTCAGTACCTAACTCGCTTTGGATTCGATATCAACGAAGTACCTCGCTCAGAAACTATCGCCTTAGGTGCGGGTAGCTTAACGCCAATGAAAGTGGCTCAAGGTTACTCGGTTTTTGCAAACGGCGGTTACTATGTTGAGCCGTTCTATGTCGAACGCGTTGAAGATGCATTTGGCGAAGTTTTGTTTAAAGCCAACCCTAAGAGCGTTTGTCATCAAGATTGCCCACAAATGAGCCCACAACCAGAAATGGATCGCTTTGCAAGTGAATTCGGTGAGCAAGACGTTGCCGTTGATGGCCAAGCTCCAGAGAACGCACTAGAAAATGATGAACCAAAATACGCACCACAAGTGATCTCTGAACAAAACGCATTCTTGATGCGTGAAATGATGTACAGCAACATCTGGGGTGGCGGCAACTGGCGTGAAGGAACTGGCTGGAACGGTACCGGCTGGCGTGCACAAAAACTTGAGCGTCGTGATATTGGTGGTAAAACTGGTACGACTAACGATTCAAAAGACGCATGGTACAACGGTTATGGTCCGGGCGTGGTTGCTATTGCATGGGTGGGCTTCGATGATCACTCACGCGCGTTAGGCCGCACGACAGTGAACAGCAATTTGGGTCAAGGACAAGTATCTGGTGCTGAATCAGGAGCGAAAACAGCAGAGCCAGCATGGATTGACTTTATGCAAGTAGCATTGGAAGGCAAGCCAGAACAAGGCAAGAATATTCCAGATGACATTGTGCGCGTTCGCATCGATCGCAACAGCGGTCTGCTGACTCATAAAGTCGATAGCACGTCCATGTTTGAATACTTTGAGAAAGGCACGGAGCCAACCGAATACGTTGGTAACAGCCTCGAAGACAGCATTTATTCAAGCGGTTCTGGTGGCACAACGGAAGAGTTGTTCTAAACCAAACGAAAGAAAAGATAAGGGGAGAGCGTTGGCTCTCCCCTTTTTTATAACGTTAAGCAGCCATAGAAGATGGCTGCGACTCTAGAATTGCTTTGATTTTCGCTGCTAATGCTTCAAAACGAGCACGCAACGGAGAGCCTGGGCGGTACGCCAAAACAATGCTGCGTGAAGGCGTAGGGTTGACGGCAGGAATGTAGCAAACGCCATCTTTTTGTTTTTCGGCTGGAATAGAAAGCTGAGGCAACAAAGTAATACCCGCTCCCGCAGCAACCATATTACGCAAAGTTTCTAAACTGGTGGCTTTAAAGCGCTCATCATCTTTTGCTCCTGCCGCAAAGCAGAAACCTAACGCTTGGTCGCGTAAGCAATGTCCATCACCTAAAGCCAGCACGGTCTTCCCATTGAGCTCCAACATATCAACCTGGTCGAGCTGTGCCCATTCATGACCACATGGTACGGCAACACTAAGCGGTTCGTTGTACACTTCAATCTCTTTAAATGGGGCAGTTTCCGCCACAGAAGCCAATACCAAACAGTCCAGCTTCCCTTCCTCTAGCTGACGAACCAACTGATGAGTTTGAGCTTCATGCAGGAACAGCTCAAGCTCAGGGAACTCTTCTTTCAGCTGTGGAAGAATTTTAGGCAATAAATACGGCCCAACCGTCGGAATAAAACCGATGTGCATTGGACCGGTCATCGCCCCACTCTGTCCGCTGGCCATATCTTTAAAGGTTTTCACCTCACTCAGAATGCGTTTAGCTTGATCCACCAGCTGTAAGCCAGAGTCGGTGAACAACACTCGGCGGCTGCTTCTTTCTAACAATGCCGTGCCGAGTTCATCTTCCAGCTTACGTATTTGACCACTAAGCGTTGGCTGACTGACAAAACACGCCTCTGCCGCTTTGCGAAAATGCTTGTGCTCCGCCAGTGCGACTAAGTACTCAAAATCCCGAATATTCATAACACACGATTCGCTTCTATTTGATGATAGTCAATGTCTATCAAAACCATAGCATCAAACGATTAGAGCTATCAAAGGATTTTTACAATAATGGGCTCAACAAAACGAAACAGAGCCAAACGACAAGTCACGCTCTAAACGCTTCACTCAAATATTTTAAAGGAATCAATATGTTTGTATCTAAAGAAGGTCAAAACGTACCACAGGTTACTTTCCCGACTCGCCAAGGTGATACTTGGGTGAACGTTACCTCGGACGATCTATTCAAAGGCAAAACCGTGATCGTATTCAGTTTGCCTGGAGCGTTTACACCGACTTGTTCTTCTAGCCACTTACCTCGTTACAACGAGCTATTCCCTGTGTTCAAAGAACACGGTGTTGATGAAATTTTGTGTATTTCGGTAAACGACACATTCGTTATGAACGCGTGGAAACACGACCAAGAAGCCGAGCACATCACCTTTATTCCAGATGGTAATGGAGAGTTCACCGATGGCATGGGCATGCTCGTGGACAAAAATGACATCGGCTTTGGTAAACGTTCTTGGCGTTACAGCATGTTGGTAAAAGATGGTGTGATTGAGAAGATGTTTATCGAACCAAATGAGCCAGGAGACCCGTTCAAAGTATCGGATGCCGACACTATGCTGAACTACATCGCACCAGAGTACAGAACTCAGGAATCGATCACTGTATTTACCAAGCCTGGTTGTCCTTTCTGTATGAAAGCCAAACAAAACTTGATTGATCACGGTCTTCAATATGAAGAAGTAATTTTGGGGAAAGATGCAACTTCCGTCAGTCTTCGTGCTATTACAGGCCGTACGACCGTCCCGCAAGTATTCATCGGCGGTAAACACATCGGTGGTAGCGAAGAGCTAGAAACTTATCTAGGCTAACCTGTCCATAGCCTACCCCCCCGGTCTCCGGCGTCTTTGACTCGGAGGCCACCCTGTCTCTTCCCGCTCAAATCTTAGTTCTTAGTTCTTAGTTCTTAGTTCTTAAATCGTTCTACTTACCTGAATCAACGATTTTAAATACAACATTTTTTGTTCATCATAACGTCTCGTTTCTATTCTCAAGCCAAATACAAAAAAACCTCGCAGATACGAGGCTTTTTTCTGGACTAGAGTTTAATGGATTACATCATTGCATAACGACTCACTAGCACAATCGCGGTGAACCCAATGGTGAAAAATCCCCCGGCAAGTCCTAGTGCTACTCTCAGTTCTGTCGACATTATCTTTTCCTATTTTCTGGCTGACGCGGCACCATACACCAGTAACGTGCTACAGAATTTCATCAAAGCTAATTTTCCATTTTTGGGTTCGAATCACCTAACAAGCGCACATGGTAAAGCCTATTCATCTTCTGCTAATCTTGGGCAAGTTGAATTGAGGTAAACATCATGGCTTGTCGTAGCTGCCAAGAACATTGGTTTTGGAAAAAGATCGGTCGTTGTCAACGATGCATGGATCAATTGACCGTACTTTCAGTTGTATGTTGGATCATTTGGTGGTTTGCTTTTCGCGATCACCCGCGAAGCATTGAATCGATCGCCCTGATCTTTGCGGGCTTTGCATTTAACATTTTATTGTTTCTGCACTTATGGATGCGTTTTGTCATCTTGCCGTGGCAGCGTCGTCGCGGGAAACAGAATGGAGAGGATCATAACAAATGACAGATAGAAAAAAGCCCCAAAATCAATCTCGATTCTGGGGCTCTCTTAGATTCTTCTAAGAAAAAGCAGTGGTACTTTAATAGACCGAGCTTCCTCTCAAAGGTTCAAAGTTTTTTCGATTTTTTTAGCAAAAACTTATGTAAATGATCGTTCTCTAACGATATCTGTTTAAATACTAACAAAATCAATATTCTATGCGACATGACTGCGTTGGATGATCTGTTCAACTAAATTGATCTCTAACGCCACTTCATCACAGGCATGTTGACGCGGGCATTGGTCGCAATCTTTCAACACTTTTTCTGGCAACAGAGACTTAGATGTTGGCAAGAAACTCTGCTTCATAAAGAACTCTGGCGTACGTGTTAGTACGAAGACTTTCTTAATCGCCATTTGACGTGCTTTATCCACCAAATAGTTCACAATCGCGCTGCCTTGCCCTTGGCATTGCCAACCCGCCTCAATACCGAGCGAGCGAATTTCCGCAAGTCCAGAGTCATACACGTACAGAGACGCGCAACCAGTCACTTCACCATGATGTTCAGCAACGGCAAATGAGCCAATGTCGCGAACAAGTTCATTACGAGAACGAGGTAAGTTTTCGCCCATATTCGCCCAGTACGCAACCATGCCCTCAAGCGTTTCGATATCCGTTAAACGTGCAGGACGTACTTTAACGGCCGAACTATCACGCTGCGCCAAACGCTTGTCCGCTTGGTCAACGGCATAAGCGACTTGTTTTGGTGACACGCCACCAAGCGCGCTACGTTTTTCTAGACAAGACTCAATCGTTAGGATGTCGTACACATCGTTGTCGATGACGTCAGAGAACTCTTGTAACTCTTGCAGTGACAGCTCTTCCAGTGCACAACCTTTGGCAATCGCGCCAACGACAGCCACACCGACAATATGATGCGCTTCTCGGAAAGGAATGCCTTTCGCGACCAAGTAGTCCGCTAATTCTGTGGCATTGGCGTAGCCTTGTTTCGCGGCTTCTAACGTACGTTCGCCATTAACCTTAATCCCATCGAAACACAACGCTGCCATTTCCATACAGTCGTTCCATGTATCAAGAGCATCGAACAAACCTTCTTTATCTTCTTGCATGTCTTTGTTGTACGCCAGTGGCAGGGCTTTGACTGTCATCATCATGCCAGCAAGTGCGCCGTACACGCGACCAGTCTTACCACGAATGAGCTCTAGCGCATCTGGGTTTTTCTTCTGTGGCATCAATGACGAGCCAGACGTCACTGTATCTGCCAACTCAATGAAGTTCGACTCACCTGAGTTGTAGAAAATCATATCTTCCGCGAGACGTGACAAGTGCAGCATAGAAATAGAAGCGACAGACATCAGTTCCATCACATGGTCACGATCCGATACCGAATCGAGTGAGTTACGCGTAGCACGGTGAAAACCAAGATTATGCGCCAGTTGTTCACGATCAATTGGGTAAGCTGTACCAGCTAACGCGCCAGAACCTAGCGGACAGGTATCTAAACGTTGCAGCGCATCACTCAGACGTGAGTAATCACGCTCAAACATTTCAACATACGCCAAACACCAATGAGCAAACGTCACAGGCTGAGCACGTTGTAAGTGAGTATAACCAGGCAAAACCGTACCTTGATGCTGTTTCGCCACTTGCACCATTTGCGATTGCAGACGATCAAGCGCAATAAGAAGTTGCTGCCCTTGCTGACGACACCAAAGCTTTAAGTCGGTCGCCACTTGGTCGTTACGAGAACGACCAGTGTGCAGCTTTTTACCTAAGTCGCCGACTTTGCTGATCAACTGCTGTTCCACCCACGAGTGAATGTCTTCAGCATCAGAGCGTAAAATCTGATGCGGATCTTCCATCACTTCGAGTTTCAACTCATTTAAAGCGAGCTCGAGCTTTTGCTGCTCTTCTGCTGATAATACACCAACCGAAAGCAATGCTTTAGACCACGCAATTGAGCCTACGATATCTTGCTCAGCCAATCGGTAGTCGAAACGCAACGAATCGTTGAACTCTTTGAATCTGGTATCTGCCGCTTGGGTAAATCTTCCGCCCCATAATGCCATTGCGTCTCTCCTGATGACTATTGCTTACTCTAACGTGTCTAATGAGTGATGACGAAATCGGTGGTCATTTGCTCACTTTTTCTTATACGCCAACGTTACGGCAATTCAATATAAAAATAAAGTATAAATTCAATATTTTTACATATATATTCACCCCACTTAATTTGCAACTCTTTGGGTAATAAAAAAAGACCCGCCATATGTTGGCAGGTCTTTATTCAATCCGAGATGGGGAGTGATTATTTTTTCTGGCTATTCAATGCACGAATACGGCTTGATAGCGAGTAAAGACGGATGAAGCCACCAGCATGACTTTGATCGTAAACCTCATCTTCACCAAAAGTAGCGAACTCTTCTGAGTACAAGCTGTTGTCAGAACGTTTTTGCGTTACCGTTGCTTGACCTTTGTATAGCTTAACAACCACTTCGCCATTGACGTCTTGTGCTAGCTCTTCTGAGGCAGCAAGAATCGACTTACATAGCGGTGTAAACCAACGACCGTCGTACACAAGGTGAGAGGCTTTTAGACCAAGTTCTTCACGGAACTCGAATGACGATTTGTCTAGCACCAATTGTTCAACTGCGCGCAGAGCTTCCATCATGATGGTACCTCCCGGAGTTTCGTAACAGCCACGAGACTTCATTCCCACCAAACGGTTCTCTACGATATCAATACGACCCACACCGTGTTTTGCGCCTTTTTCGTTTAAGTAAACTAGTGCGTTGTATGGTGTCATCGCTTCACCATCCACTGCCACAACTTCACCTTTTTCGACTTTCAACGTAACGTATTCAGCTTCATTTGGCGCTTGTTCAGGATCAACGGTCCAGACCCAGCAATCTTCGTTTGGTGCATTCCATGTATTTTCTAGCACACCACCTTCAGTAGAAATGTGCCATGCGTTCGCATCACGCGAATAAATCTTCGTTAGAGACGCTGAACAAGGAATGTTACGCTCTGCAAGGTAATCCAGACATTGTTCGCGGCTCACTAAATCCCACTCACGCCATGGAGCGATAACGTGTAGATCTGGTGCTAACGCAGCAAACGCGCCCTCGAAACGCACTTGGTCGTTACCTTTACCAGTACAGCCATGACACAATGCGTCCGCGCCCACTTTACGTGCAACATCAACCTGCGCTTTAGCAATGATAGGACGCGCCATTGATGTACCCAACAGGTATTTACCTTCGTAGTAAGCACCGGTTTTTAGTGTTGGATAGATGTAATCTGCCACCATTTCTTCTTTTAGGTCAGCGATGTAGCACTCTGATGCGCCAGATGCTTTTGCTTTCGCTTCAATGCCTTCGAGCTCTTCAGCACCTTGACCTACATCGGCCACGAAAGCGACGACTTCACAGTCATAATTCTCTTTTAGCCACGGGATGATTACTGAAGTATCTAGACCGCCTGAGTATGCGACTACCACTTTATTTACGTTCACTTTGCTCATGTTTTTTCTCCAAACTTAACTGGCGCTGCGCTCGGCGGTCAGTGCCAACCACTTCCTAATGTTGAATTCTTTAACTGTTTTGCTTCCGCTTATTGAGGCAGAAACTGTGTTCCAATACTTTCACCAGCAAATAACTGCGTGAGTTTTTCTGGGTAGCGCCACGTCGCCACTTCTATCGGACGACCAAGATCGTTGGCGGCTTCGAGAGCAGCTTTCACTTTGACGATCATCCCATCAGTGATCACTTGGCCTTCGATCAGCGCATTAGCTTCTTTCTCAGATAAGCTTTTAAGCAGATGACCTTTGCCATCTAACACACCGCTTACATCTGACAACAGCACCAACTCCGCGTCCAAAGCACCCGCAACGGCAACCGCTGCTTGATCCGCATTCACGTTCATCATTTGACCTTCAGCCGTGAGACCAATAGAGCTGATGATAGGCAGTGCGCCCGTATTTAAAATCGCTTGAAGTAGGCTTGAGTCACCCGGCGTCGCTTTGCCCACCGCGCCTAATTCAGGATCTAACTCTTCGACATGACAAAGGCCACCATCCGCTAGGCTCAAGCCCACCGCATTCAAACCATCGGCAATCGCTTGACCTTGCAGTAACTTATTTGCCGTTCCTGCCAGCGCACCGGCAATGACTGGAATTTGATCGTATGGCGTCACACGTAGACCATGTTTCTTTACGGTCTTAAGTTGAAGTTTCGCCATCAACTCATCCACCAAGTAGCCACCGCCATGAACGATGGCGATTTGTCGCTGCGCCGACTTCTGGTATGCCGCGATGGCACCAAACAGTTGGCTTAAGGTTTGAGTGCAAGATAAAGCCGCACCGCCTAGCTTAATGACTAAAGGAGCTTGATTGGTTTGCGTCATTGCTTTTCCCTCTTTCAACGACTACAGCAACGCTGTCAGTTCTGGGTAACCGTAATGAATATTTAAACACTGCATCGCTTGACTCGATGCACCTTTAAGTAGGTTGTCGATGGCCGAAATCACAATGATGTGTTCGCCTTGCACCCTCCAGCCGATGTCGCAGAAAGGGGTATTTTCAACATCCTGAATACGTGGAATGCCATCACCTTTGAGGCGCACGGCTGGCTTACCTTGATAAGCTTGTTCAAAAGCTTGAGCAACTTGTTGCTCCGTTACACCTTGCGCCAACTTCATCGTGACAGTAGCAAGAATGCCGCGTTTAAAGTTGCCAAGATGAGGAGTAAAAATCACATCACATCCTAAATGCTGGGCAATTTCTGGTTGGTGGCGATGATTGAATACACCGTAAGGCTGAAGGCTGACCTCACAAAAACTGTTGGTCATTGAGGCTTTACGCCCTGCGCCAGAGACACCACTCGTCGCGTTAATGACTGGCCACTGTTGAGTGTCCAACAAACCATCAACGAGTAGTGGCTTAATTGCCAACTGCGACGCCGTTGGGTAGCAGCCAGCTACCGCAACTAAAGGAGCGTTTTTAATCTCTTCTTGGTTCCACTCCGCTAAGCCATACGCCGCTTTATCTAGCCAGTTGTTGAATTGATGCTCAAAGCCGTAAAAGGTGTCGTAAAAGCCATCGCTTTTGACACGAAACGCGCCGGACAAATCAAAGACCTGACATCCAGCTTCGAGAAAGATAGGAGCAAGATCATGGCTGACCTCATGAGCCGTAGCTAAAAAAACCACATCAGAGTCTTGCGCAACTTGCTTTGGATCGGTCAACGCATTCACCACCATATCAACCACGTTCGCCAATTTACCGTGTAACTGTGCAATGGTTTTTCCTGCATCGACACTGTTGGCGGAAACGTATAAACCTGATAGCGTGAGTTGTGGGTGTTTATTAACCATGAACGCTAACTCTGCGCCGGTGTAACCGCTGGCTCCGATAATTGTGGTTTTTAGCATTGTGTGACATCCATATACTTAAGGCTCAAAATGATTATTCATATTTAAAATTAGCTTTATTTTGATTTTTTATTCATTAAATATGATTTAATATGTGTTTTACATTTTTGTGCTCTGTCTGTCAATAGGAGAATTGAAGAATCCATGCAATTACCAACTTTTCTAGAGGTCTATGAAGGACTCATTAGTACCTCTTCGATCAGCTCGACTGATCCAAGCTGGGATCAAGGCAATGCCAAAGTGATCGAGAAACTCGCCACTTGGTTTAAAGATCTTGGTTTTCACGTTGAGGTGATCGAAGTCGAATCAGGCAAACACAATATGATTGCACGCATGGGCGAAGGCGAAGGCGGTCTGCTGCTTGCTGGGCACAGCGATACCGTGCCATTTGATGAAGGACGCTGGAGCTTTGATCCCCATAAGCTCACTGAGAAAGACAACCGCTTCTACGGTCTTGGCACGGCAGACATGAAAGGCTTCTTTGCTTTCATTTATGAAGCAGTAAAAAAAGTGGATTGGAGCCAGCAAAACAAGCCGCTTTACGTATTGGCCACCTGTGATGAAGAAACCACCATGCTCGGTGCAAGACACTTCACCACGAACGCGCCGTTCAAGCCGGATTACTGCATCATTGGAGAACCCACTAGCTTAGTTCCTATTCGTGGCCACAAGGGGCATGTCGCCAATGCGATTCGGGTTACCGGTAAATCCGGCCACTCCTCTGACCCAGCTTTGGGCGTCAACGCGATTGAAATCATGCATGAAGTGTTGTTTGCGATGATGCAACTGCGCGACAAACTCATTAAAGAGTATCACCACCCAGGATTTGCCATCCCTAGTCCAACGTTGAACTTAGGCCATATCCATGGCGGTGATAGTGCCAACCGTATTTGTGGTTGTTGCGAGTTGCACTATGACGTTCGCCCATTGCCGGGCATCAGTTTGGACGGTTTAGAAAACATGCTGCGCAGCGCACTACAAGAAGTAGAAGCTAAATGGCCGGGACGAATCGACATCGTACCGTTGCATGAGCCAATTCCAGGATATGAATGTCAGCACGATCATCCATTTATCGGTGGTGTTGAAGAGATCTGTCAAACCAGTTCGCAAACCGTCAACTACTGCACGGAAGCGCCTTTCTTGCAGCAACTGTGTCCAACTCTGGTACTTGGCCCTGGTTCTATCGAACAAGCGCACCAACCAGATGAGTTTCTCTCCTTTGATTTTATCGACCCAACCATTGATGTGCTTTCAAAAGCGATGGTTAAGTATTGTTGTTGATTAAGTTTAAAAAAACCTTTATGCAGCTCCGATGAGCTGCATATTTTGGCTCTCAAAGCACAAGGTTTTATGCACCGTTAACACGAATTTAACTTGTTATTTTGTAATTAATTTTCACTTTTAATTCTATGCCCGTCGAAACTTTGCTCTAAATCAGGAGAGACGCCGAATAATTGCAAACTTAGTCTGCTTTATTTGACTAGAACTGGTGCTTTTCGCTAGATTGGAGTCTTAACAAGGACAATGGATGTAGTTTTTTTACGAGGCAGGACGACAATGAACGAGAAATACGCCGCACTTAAAAGCAATGTGCGCATGTTAGGCCACTTACTGGGTAACACGATTCGCGATGCCCACGGCGAAGAAATCTTCGAGAAAGTGGAGACCATTCGTAAATTATCCAAATCGGCTCAAGCAGGTAATCAAGCAGACAGGGAAAGCTTGATAGAAGAAATCAAACACCTACCCGATGAGCAACTAACGCCAGTCACCCGTGCGTTTAACCAATTTCTAAACCTCACCAATATTGCCGAGCAATACCACACCATTTCACGCCACTGTGAAGAGCACATCTGTGAACCAGACGCGATCAACTCGCTGTTTTCAAAACTGGTACAAAACGATGTTAGCAAACTCGATACGGCTCAAGCGGTACGTGATTTGAATATTGAACTGGTATTAACCGCGCATCCAACGGAAATCACTCGCCGCACCATGATCAATAAACTGGTCAAGATCAACGAGTGTTTATCCAAACTAGAACTCAGCGACCTGTCTTCTAAAGAACGCAAAAAAACAGAGCGTCGCTTAGAGCAACTTATCGCACAAAGCTGGCATTCTGACGTGATTCGTCAACAACGCCCTACTCCATTAGATGAAGCGAAATGGGGCTTTGCCGTAGTAGAAAACTCACTGTGGGAAGCTGTGCCAGATTTCCTACGTGAAATGAATGATCGTCTGAAGTCTTACCTAGGTGAAGGTTTACCAATTGATGCTCGTCCAGTGCATTTCTCTTCTTGGATGGGGGGTGACCGTGATGGCAACCCGTTCGTTACTCATAGCGTAACACGTGAAGTATTGCTTCTGTCTCGTTGGAAAGCCGCTGACCTTTATCTCAATGACATCAATGAATTGATCAGCGAACTCTCGATGACTGTTTCTAACGATCAAGTTCGTGAACTTGCTGGTGAAGATCAACACGAACCATACCGCGCAATCCTGAAACAACTACGTGCTCTGCTCAATGAAACCAAAGATATTCTTGATGCGAAGATCCACGGTCAAAAACTGGCAGTCAAAGCACCGCTACAAAAAGTTGAACAGCTTTGGGATCCTCTGTACGCGTGTTACCAATCACTGCATGAGTGCGGCATGGGCGTCATCGCTGACGGCTCGTTGCTAGATACGCTGCGTCGTGTGAAAGCATTTGGCGTTCACCTAGTTCGTCTTGATATCCGCCAGGAAAGTACGCGCCACGCAGATGTACTCTCTGAGCTGACTCGATACCTCGGCATTGGTGATTACGAACAGTGGAGCGAGCAAGATAAAATTGCTTTCCTCACCAATGAACTTGCGTCTAAACGTCCGCTACTGCCACGCGATTGGGAACCATCAGAGCCTGTCAAAGAGGTTTTAGACACCTGTAAGATCATCGCTCTGCAACCGCGCGAAGCGTTCGGTGCTTACGTCATCTCAATGGCTCGTACCGCCTCAGACGTACTCGCTGTGCACCTATTACTGCAAGAAGCGGGCTGCCCTTACCGTATGGATGTTTGTCCTCTGTTCGAAACTCTAGACGACTTGAATAATGCGGAATCGGTCATTAAGCAGCTAATGAGTATCGACCTTTACCGTGGCTTTATTCAAAACCACCAAATGGTCATGATCGGCTACTCTGATTCAGCAAAAGATGCGGGTGTCATGTCAGCAGGCTGGGCTCAGTACCATGCTATGGAATCTCTAGTTAAAGTGGCAGAAGACGAAGGTGTTGAGCTGACTCTGTTCCATGGTCGTGGCGGCACCGTTGGTCGCGGCGGCGCACCTGCACACGCGGCTCTGCTGTCTCAACCACCAAAGAGCTTGAAAGGCGGGTTACGCGTAACAGAACAAGGCGAAATGATCCGCTTTAAACTGGGTCTACCAGATGTTGCGGTAAACAGCTTCAACTTGTATGCAAGCGCCATTTTGGAAGCAAATCTACTGCCACCACCAGAGCCAAAACAAGAATGGCGCGACTTGATGGAAGTCCTGTCGGAAGTGAGCTGTGAAGCTTACCGTGGCGTCGTCCGTGGCGAACCAGATTTTGTTCCATACTTCCGTCAAGCGACGCCTGAACTAGAGCTAGGCAAACTGCCGCTTGGTTCACGCCCTGCGAAACGTAATCCAAATGGCGGTGTAGAAAGCTTACGTGCAATTCCTTGGATCTTCTCGTGGAGCCAAAACCGTTTGGTGCTTCCGGCTTGGTTAGGCGCAGGTGAAGCTATTCAGTACTCAGTAGACAAAGGTCATCAGGCGCTACTGGAAGAAATGTGTCGCGAATGGCCGTTCTTCTCAACTCGCCTAGGTATGCTTGAGATGGTGTACACCAAGTGCAACATGGAAATCTCTCGCTACTATGACCAACGCCTAGTTGAACCTCAACTTCAACCATTGGGTGACCGACTGCGTGAACAACTTCAACGTGATATTAAGTCCGTACTGAACGTAGAGAACAACGAGAACCTAATGCAAAGCGACCCATGGGGCCAAGAATCAATTCGCCTACGTAACATCTACGTAGAGCCATTGAACATGCTTCAAGCTGAATTGCTATACCGTACTCGTCAAACAGAAGAGGCGTCTGCAAACCTTGAAGAGGCTCTGATGGTGACCATCGCGGGTATTGCAGCAGGTATGCGTAACACGGGTTAAAAATAACCATTCGTAATACAAAAGGCTGAGTTCATACTCAGCCTTTCTTATATTCATAACTTCCAACCACATAATTGCGCAGCAAATAACCAGATATTTACACCACAAAAAAGCCATAAAATACCAACAAATTAGAATTATTAACTACAAAATAACTCTATTGAGTATTATGTTAGTTTTTCAGGGTAATTTTGTCCTAGTATTCCACTTCATGCTTATTATTTATATACTACTTGCCTGCTGAGAGCTCATAAATCCAATCATACCTGCTCCAGCCCTGATGGGGATCCCCATCTCTAGGTGATAAACGGCTTTAAGGTGACAGGACCAACTTTGTTGGTGCTACTTATACATTAAAAAACTCAAGCGCCAGTAAGAGCGCAGCTGAAAGTGTAAGTAGCTTGTTTACAAGTTTATTGACCATTTGGATTGAAGACATGTCATTACCACACGTAATCTTAACTGTTCTTAGCACTCGCGACGCAACCGGTTACGATATCACTAAAGAATTCTCTGCTAGCATCGGTTACTTCTGGAAAGCAAGCCACCAACAAGTTTACCGTGAACTAAATAAAATGGCCGAGAAAGAGCTGGTTACTTGCGTACTAGAACCTCAAGAAGGCAAACCAGACCGTAAGGTTTACTCCATCACAGATGCAGGCCGTAGCGCTCTTGGAGAATGGTTTGATCAACCAACTGCACACCCAACCGTTCGTGATGAATTTTCAGCGAAACTTATGGCTTGTGCTGTTCAACCATCAACACCTTTCCGTGATCAACTAGCAGAACTTGTTGAAGAGTCTCGTAAACTGGTTTCTCACTACAAAGAAATTGAAGCGGCTTACTACGCAACGCCTTCAACTTTGGACAAACAAGCTCGTTTAGAGCGCCTAACGCTTCGTCGTAACCTACTGTTACGTGAAACGTGGATCACTTGGGCAGAAGAAGTTCTAACAGAACTTGAAGTGATTGGTTAATTTCCTTTTGCTTAGAGACAACGAAAAAGGCTTGCCACTTGGCAAGCCTTTTGTCTTTTTGAAACCGGATTTACGCTTCTACGGCTACACGAGGGCGAACACCCAAAGTATGGCATAACGCATAAGTCATCTCCGCACGATTCAGCGTATAGAAGTGGAAATCTTTTACACCTTCGCGACTTAGTACACGAACCATATCAATAGCTTGGCTTGCACCTACAAGTTGGCGAGTCACAGGATCATCATCCAAACCTTCAAACTGTTTGCTCATCCATCCTGGCACTTTAACGTTATTCTGCGCGGCAAAGCGTGAGGCTTGTTTAAAGTTCGATACTGGCAAAATACCCGGTACGATTTCTACATCGATTCCCGCCGCAACACAGCGGTCACGAAAACGCAGATAAGATTCCACATCAAAGAAGAACTGAGTAATGGCACGGTTTGCACCAGCGTCCACTTTACGCTTTAGGTTTAGCAGATCCGATTGAGCACTTTTTGCCTCTGGATGCACTTCTGGAAAAGCCGCCACAGAAATATCAAAATCGTGACGAGATTTTAGTAGCTCAACCAAGTCCGAAGCATACATATCTGGAGCACCGCCACCAGGTGGGATGTCACCACGCAGCGCAACGATATTTTCGATGCCGTTATTCCAGTAATCATCAGCAATCTCAATCAACTCTGAACGTGTTGCATCGATACAAGTGAGGTGAGGCGCAGCAACTAAGCCGGTCTCTGCTTTGATTTCCTTGATAATGGAGTGAGTTCTATCACGCTCACCAGAGTTTGCTCCGTATGTTACCGAAACAAATTTAGGCTTGAGCGTTTTTAGACGATGCACAGAGTTCCACAGCGTTTCTTCCATCTTTTCGCTGCTTGGCGGAAAAAACTCAAACGAGACATTAATGTTATCTGACAACTCAGCAATATTCTGGTTTAAGGCGTCGATATGGCCTGCGTGCGTGTATCCCATCTTACTCTCCCTGTGGCACTCCGCCACGAAATCAAAATCCTTGAATCGACGTTTAGACGTCTATATGTCTACAGAATGTATTGAATGTGATTTAATGTCAACCTTGTGATTATGAATTTTTCTCACGTTAATAATGAGGATAGTTCAAGTTAATTCGCATCTGCTATTTACTCATAACAACGTTTGAAAATGGCGAATCTTATTTTAAGTATGGCACTGAGGAAGGAATAAAAAACCCCGGATGAATTCCAGGGTTTTTAGGTATCTCGCAAAGTTTAGAATAATCCAGCTAAGCGGTTGAGATCCGATTGGATTGCACCAGCGGTCACCTCGCGTCCTGCACCTGGGCCACGAATCACCAAAGGGTTGTCCTTGTACCATTTACTTTCAATCGCAAAAATGTTGTCGCATGGCAGCAAGTTAGCCAGAGCATGTTCGCGCGGTAATGCTTCTACGCCCACCGTCGCTTTGCCATTTTTCTCTAAGCGCGCCACATATCGAAGCACCTGCTCATCTCTTTGTGCTTTGGTTAGACGCTCTTGAAGAATCTCACTGAGCAGTGCGCCATTATCAAAGAACTCATCCAAACTCAGAGAGCGCAGCTCTTCAGGCACCAGTGATTCCACTTTTACGCTATCCGGTTCAATATCCAGACCAGACTCACGCGCTAAGATAACCAGTTTACGCATGACATCCGAACCATCTAAATCAGCACGCGGATCCGGTTCTGTTAATCCTTGTTGCCACGCTAAATCGACCAACTCATTAAACGGCACCGAGCCATCAAACTGCTGGAACAGCCAAGAAAGTGTTCCCGAGAAGATTCCGGATAGCGCCACAATCTCATCACCACTTTCACGCAGATCTCGCACGGTATGGTTGATAGGTAACCCAGCCCCAACCGTCGCGTTGTAGAGCCAGTAACGACCGATTTTCGCGAATGCATCTTGCACTTGATGGTAATATTGACTATCGGCAGAGCCTGCAACTTTGTTAGCAGAAATTAAATGGATGCCTTGTTGGGCGATATCAACATAACGTTGCGCCAACTCTTTGCTCGCGGTCACGTCCAATACCACAGCTTCATCATAACCTTGTAAATCGCCTAACCGACTCAGCCACGTCCCATCGTTCTCAATACTTTCATCATCAAACTTGTCGGCAACCGCCGCCGCATCGATACCCTTTTCATCAAACCAATATGTCTGGCTATCGACAACGGCGACTAAGTCAAAGCTCATACCGTGGCGTTTTTCGAGTTCTGTTTTCTGAGTCGCAAATAGATTTAACCAGCTAGAACCGATATTGCCTTTGCCACATAACGCTACCGCTACGCGCTTTTGCGCTTGGAATAACTGGCTGTGAATCAACTGTACTAATGCTTCGGTATCGGTGCGACGTAGTACCGCAACTAGGCTTAAACCTGATTCAGTTTCAGAAACAAATTCAACTGGTGCGTGCTTCAATTTTTGGTAAAAACCAAAACAATGGTTGGCATTCTTCGTTACGCCCGCTCCGACAGCGGCCACAAGTGAATAGCCTTCTTTGAGTTTGATTTCAGCTTCAACCGCAAGATCTTGTAGATACTTCAGCGCACCTGTCGCAATCTCTGCGGTGTACGCTAAGCGTAATTTTTGCTGATCGGCTTGGGCTTCGTAAGAGAGTGGCTCGAGTTGCGCACGTTGAAGAGACTTTAAAACATCACTTTGGGTTTTGTTGAAGTCATGACCATGTCTAAAGGACAATTGAATCAACAATACCTCATCCAAAGAAGTAATGATTTTCGCTCCACGCCCAGAAGCAAGTACACGCTCAATACGCGTTGAACCCGATTCAGGTTGATAGCTGCACTTGAGGCTTAAGTCCATCGTGCTTTGCGCGACAGGTTGTAACGTACGGCTATGCAAGACCGGCGCTGCAAGGCGGGCCAGTTCACTCGCTTCGTCTAAGCGCAGTAAAGGCAACAGACATGCGTCCGACACCAAACGAGGATCCGCACTGTAAACACCAGCAACATCACTCCAAATGGTTACGGTTGTCACTTCCGCCAAAGCACCGATTACGGTTGCGGAATAATCCGAGCCATTCCGCCCCAACAGTACGGTTTCTCCTGCCTCATTTTGCGCCATAAATCCGGTGATGATGACGCGTTTGTGGCTGTGTTGCGCCAACGCCTCCTTAATCAGGGGATAAGAACGCGCACGGTCAACTTCCGGTTGAGTACCTGCTTCTGCACGTAAAAATGCACGTGCATCTTGTGCGACCGCAGGAACATTTTGTTGTGAAAGCAAGGCAGCCAATAAACGTGAAGACCACACTTCACCGTGACCCAACACTGCCGCTTTTTGCGCATCCGTCAGTGGTGCAGCCAGCTCGGCTAAGGTACTGAACTCATCGTGCAAAGAAGCGAGCAATTGCGTCTGTACCTCGCCTTCTAATAAAGATTCAATTAGCTCCGACTGGAATTGTCTTAAGCCTTGCAGTGCTTCATGCGCAATACGGCCATCTTTGTCTAAACCTTCCAGAAACTCGATCAAGCGATTAGTGGTCTTCCCCGCGGCGGATACCACCACCAGATCATTCTCGGCAGAGTATTCTTTGAGAATATCGGCCACACGTAAGTAACATTCAGGGTTTGCTAAGCTGCTGCCACCAAATTTATGTAACTGACGTTGTACACTCATTTTTAGTTCTCCTATTACTGAGCAGCTTTTACAAAGGCCTGATCGAGATCGGCAATCAGGTCTTGTGCATCCTCTAACCCCACAGACAGACGAAGCAGCTGATGCGACACGCCCGCTTCCGCTAACGCTTCTTCCCCCATGGCTCGATGCGTCATAGATGCGGGGTGACAAATCAAACTCTCCACGCCACCAAGCGACTCTGCAAGAGAAAACAGTTCGAGCTCTTTAACAAACACTTTAAGTTGCTCAAATGAGCCTGCAAATTCAAAGCTCAACATAGAACCAAAACCCGACTGCTGCTTTTTCGCGATTTCGTGACCTGGGTGATCTGGCAAACTCGGATGGTAAATCTTCGCGACCAAAGCCTGCTGTTGTAGGTAGTTGAGTACGTGTTGAGAGCTTTCTTCGTGCACTCGCATACGGGCGCCTAAAGTGCGGATCCCACGCAACGTCATGTAACTATCGAAAGGCGTACCCGTGGCGCCAATACAGTTTCCCCACCATGCAAGCTCTTCTGCGTGCGCTTCTGTTTTGGTGATCACCACACCACCAATCACGTCCGAGTGACCGTTAATGTATTTTGTAGTTGAGTGGATAACAAAATCAGCACCGAGCTCCAAAGGCTTTTGGTACACCGGTGTCAAAAAGGTATTGTCTACCGCAACCAAAGCGCCCACTTGTTTGGCTTTTTCGCATACCGCTGCAATATCAACCACACGAACCAAAGGATTCGATGGAGTTTCTAACAAAATAAGCTTTGGCTTTTTCGCTAGTGCAGCCTCTAGAGCTTGCTCATCCGATTGATCAACAAACTGCACTTTGAAGTCGCCTTTGTTAGCTCGTGTATTGAACAAACGGTATGTGCCACCATAGCAATCATGCGGTGCAACAATCAGATCATCTGGCCCAAGAAAAGCCGATACCCACAAGTTAAGTGCGGAAGTACCGCAGTTAGTCACCACTGCGCCTTTGCCAGACTCTAACTCTGATAACGCACTCTCTAGCAAACCACGGTTTGGGTTACCTGAACGCGTGTAATCGTATTTAGGGACTTCACCAAAAGCAGGGAAACCATAGTTGGTTGAAAGGTAGATTGGTGGAACAACAGCGTGGTATTGGCTGTCTGATTCGATACCAGTGCGTACAGCAATGGTCGCAGGCTTGCGGGTGCTCATGGGTGTATCCTTTCACAGGTGATGACTTCTAAATAGGAATGCGCTATATCTAATTTGTCAGATCTATCTGAACAACACTCTTCCTTAACTGTTCTGTTCACTTTACTTGTCAAAAAATGAGACGTCAACACTTCTAGACGTCCATATGTCTTTGCTTGTGGCAGTAAATGCAGCTAAAATCAGCACCTATATTAATTTTCAACTTATTACATAAATGAAGGTGTGCAATGGCTGACTGGAATGGCGAATACATTAGCCCATATGCTGAGCACGGTAAAAAAAGCGAACAAGTAAAAAAAATTACCGTTTCTATCCCGCTAAAAGTTTTAAAAGTGCTGACTGATGAGCGTACTCGTCGTCAGATCAATAACTTACGCCATGCAACCAACAGCGAACTACTATGTGAAGCATTCCTGCACGCATATACAGGTCAGCCATTACCAACGGATGAAGACCTTCGTAAAGACAGACCGGATGACATTCCAACTGAAGCAAAAGCGTTAATGACGGCGATGGGTATCGAATTCGAAGCATTTGACGAAGAATAATTGCTTACAAATTCATCCGCTTTAGGAGCTGTGCCGGGGGCAGTTTTTGGAGATATAAAAAATGGGACGTCAATGCGTCCCATTTTTGTGTTCAATGTGGCTGAGTAAATTACTCTGCCATGTAGTTTTCTGGCATCTCGATACGAGCAACACCGGAATCTACTGCCGCTTGAGCTACCGCTTTTGCTACGCGAGGTAGTAGACGTGGATCCATTGGCTTAGGAATGATGTAGTCGCTACCAAATTCTAGCTTCTCAACACCTGCAGCTTTTAGTACCGATTCAGGTACAGGCTCTTTTGCCAATGCACGAATTGCGTCAACCGCCGCCAGCTTCATGTCGTCATTGATTTCACTCGCACGTACATCTAACGCACCACGGAAAATGAAAGGGAAACACAACACGTTGTTCACTTGGTTTGGATAATCACTGCGACCAGTACCCATAATTAAGTCATCACGTACTGCATGTGCTAGCTCAGGTTTAATTTCAGGATCTGGGTTTGAACAAGCAAACACAACTGGCTTGTCAGCCATGAGTTTCAACGCTTCTGGTGGCAATAGATTTGGACCAGATACACCTAGGAATAGGTCTGCACCTTCGATCACATCTTCTAGTGTGCGCTTATCTGTATTGTTTGCGAACAGTTGCTTGTACTCATTCAGATCATCACGACGAGTATGGATCACCCCTTTGCGATCCAGCATGTAGATCTTCTCGCGCATTGCGCCACACTTGATAAGCAGCTCCATACACGCAACTGCTGCTGCACCAGCACCAAGACAAACAATCGTTGAATCTTCAAGCTTCTTACCCTGCAGCTCGATAGCATTGAGCATACCTGCAGCTGTCACGATAGCCGTACCATGTTGATCATCGTGGAATACTGGTACGTCACAACGCTCAATCAAACGCTTTTCAATTTCAAAACAGTCTGGTGCTTTGATGTCTTCAAGGTTGATACCACCGAAAGTGTCAGCAATGTTCGCAACCGTATCAACGAACTCGTCGATCGTGCGATGCTTCACTTCAATATCAATTGAATCAAGGCCAGCAAAACGCTTAAACAGTAACGCTTTACCTTCCATTACAGGCTTAGAGGCAAGTGGGCCAAGGTTACCTAGACCAAGAATAGCAGTACCGTTTGAAATAACCGCAACCATGTTGCCTTTCGCCGTGTACTTGTACACGTTGTCAGGGTTTTGCGCGATTTCACGTACAGGCTCAGCCACGCCAGGACTGTATGCAAGAGCAAGGTCACCAGCAGTTTCGGCTGGTTTAGTTAATTCGACAGCGATTTTACCCGGGGTTGGGTAAGCATGGTAATCCAGAGCTTTTTGGCGATGTTCTTCTTCTGGGGTGGCTGCTTGGCGATTGTCTTCAGACATGGATCGTTTCTCTTTGTTATTTTTAGGTAAGGGGGCATAAATTCTAAAGGATAGAAATCAATCTTCATAGGTAAGATTGCGAGCAATATCCTTAAAAAGCCGATAATAAAAGAGATTAGACCAGATAAGTGTGTTAAGCACCTGATTTTCTGGTCAGGTGCTCTTTTTATGATATGAATTCTTTTTGAACAATGCGTCAGTATGTTCGTTACTCTTCATCGACATACTGAGCTTGAAGGTAGTTTTCAATACCTGACATTTCAATCAAGCCAAGTTGGGTCTCAAGCCAGTCCACATGCTCTTCTTCATCTTCGAGAATATCTTGAAATAAATCACGCGAAACATAGTCGCGAATATCTTCGGCATAGGCAATCGCATCTTTTAGATCCGGAATGGCCGCCATCTCCAGTTTAAGGTCGCATTCGAGCATTTCCTTAGTATCTTCACCAATCATTAGCTTTCCAAGATCTTGAAGATTCGGTAATCCCTCCAAGAACAAGATCCGCTCGATAAGGTGGTCAGCATGCTTCATTTCATCAATCGACTCGTGGTATTCCTTATCGGCAAGGTGCTTTAACCCCCTGTCTTTATACATACGAGCATGAAGAAAATATTGATTGATAGCGATGAGCTCGTTACCGAGCACTTTATTGAGATGTTGGATGATGATTGGATCGCCTTTCATGACAAAGCCCTCCTATTTGGCTTCTATTAACTTTAGAAGCAAATGAGAAGGTGTCAAAGAGACCAAGTAACCCTCAAAAAGCAATGAGGTAGTTAACTGGCTTGTCTTAATTCTGTGTAATGTGTTTCTGCTAGGATTTCTTTTGCCTGCTTAATGCACTTACCACACTGACTCCCCAAAGCAGTGCATCTCTTAATACCTCGAATATCAGTTACACCTTCATCTATCGCCAACTTCCTAATTTTTTTGTCGGAGACGCCATGGCAAAGACAAACGTACATATAAAAACCTTTCTAATAAAAACCGAAGACAAGAATATAAACGGGAATTGTTCTTGTTACCACTCGTATTGAGAGCGTGTTGAGAACATTTCGTTATATAGGTTTTTGTTGGGAAAGAGAGGATCAATCACTTATGAGGGAACTGCGAATCAGAAAAAACATACTTCAAGTAAGAGGTTGTTTTTTAAAAACAAGAAGGGAGCACCTTCAGTTTATGCTTATAACTAAATAAAAAAAACAAATACGAAAAAGGGAAGCCGAAGCCTCCCTTTTCTTGATGCGCTTTCTTCAAAAAGAAGAAGAGTGCAAGATTTCGTTTAATTCGTTAAGAATTATTCGAAGATCTTAGCAACAACACCAGCACCTACTGTACGGCCACCTTCACGGATAGCGAAACGTAGACCTTCGTCCATTGCGATTGGTGCAATTAGCTCAACAACCATTTGGATGTTGTCGCCTGGCATTACCATTTCTACGCCTTCTGGTAGAGAGATATCGCCAGTTACGTCAGTTGTACGGAAGTAGAACTGTGGACGGTAACCTTTGAAGAAAGGAGTGTGACGACCGCCTTCTTCTTTAGATAGTACGTATACTTCTGATTCGAACTTAGTGTGTGGAGTGATTGAACCAGGCTTAGCTAGTACTTGACCACGTTCAACTTCGTCACGCTTAGTACCACGTAGAAGTGCACCAACGTTCTCACCTGCACGGCCTTCGTCTAGAAGCTTACGGAACATCTCTA
>NZ_JYOQ01000150.1:0-436 GCF_000960545.1 Vibrio sp. S457-15
TTGCTGTCCGTTGTACACTTAAACTTGCGTGCCGCTTTCGGCGTTAAATCCTGACGCTTCATGCTGGCTGCAATGGTTTTAACATTATGGCTATTACCGTTCTCAGCGAGTTCTTTCTGGATACATCTTGAACCATCTCGACCTTTACTGTTGTCAAAAGCATCTTTGACCTTTGTATCAAGCTCTTGACGAATTGTCTCGCGCTGGATGGCCTTGTGGCGATGCTTAATCCAATAATAAAACCCACTTCGAGAAACCCTGAATACCTTAACCATGCGGACAACACTGAAGCACAGCAAGTGTTCAAGCATGAATTCATAGCAATCTACTTTAGATTTTTCGCGAAGTAGGTGGCGGCCTTTTTTACGATATCTAGCTCTTCTGCTTGTTCTGCCAACTGTCTTTTGAGTTTGGCTACTTCAGCAGCTAGCTCTTG
>NZ_JYOQ01000016.1:0-745 GCF_000960545.1 Vibrio sp. S457-15
ACATAACGCCCTGTTAAGGTGTGAGCAACGCAATACAAAAGCCTCCGCACACCACCTTAAACACTAAACACAACGCATAGAGAAAATGCCACGCGTTGCGAATCACTCTTAAACAGTTTGTTATACCAATTTAAAACTCAGATTTTACCCGCTCGGCTAGTTTACTTTTAAGATCATCTTTAAAATTTGCTTTACTAATAATCTCCAGAATAATCGGCTTTGCTTCCTTTAGGGCAACCATACCAACGCAAATGCCCGTAAACTCTGTTTGAGTCTTTAGGTTTTTGGCAAGTGGATATTTAGATAGTGAATTCGTTTGGAAAGCTAAGCGTTTGAGAAATTCCTTTTGCTCATTAGTTAAACTAATTCCAGCATTCGTAACGTGCTTAAGTAAATCGTGATGCGTAGCTAAACCTTTAGCTTCACCATTTTCGTTAATTTGAATTTCATTTTCTGAAATACTTTTGGCCTTAACTAAGTTTTCAATAGCAAGTCCAACATGTAATGCGGCTGCATCACTGAAAGCACCATATTTTTCAAAGTCACTGGTATTTCCGGCTCTATTAACTACTTTTTCTTGAAAAGGATAAGCGATTAATATTAGCTCTTTAGCAGTAATACAATGCGAAATGAACATGTCAATCCAGCGCTTTTGATCTAAAAATATATCTTCGAATTGCGAATTTGTTATTGTCATAGAACCCTCAAAATTATTTACATATTGTTAATGATTGGTATAACGCCC
>NZ_JYOQ01000151.1:0-2427 GCF_000960545.1 Vibrio sp. S457-15
TCGCGACTAACAAACTGCTCAAGAGGGATTCGCAACGCGTGGCATTTTTACTATGCGTTGAATTTAGTGATTAAGGTGGTTTGCTGCGGCTTCGGTATTGCGTTGCTCACCCCTTAGCAGGGCGTTAGGTTTCTCCGCGGGAAACATCGAATACAAGGATTTTGGGTCATGGATTATGAAACGAAGCTACAACTTGCGCACAAAGAATTAAGTGACAAAGGTGTTTGGAAGTCGAACTACAATCCTCCACTTGTAAAGTTGTTACGTAAACTAGGGCTGTGTTTTCCACCGCCTTATTATCAAAGCTTCTTTGCAAACGTTATGCTTTGTGTGGCTTTCTTTGCTCCTGTTTGGGGGGGGCTTTCAATGGTTTCTTGTGTGGAACGAGTTAGGTAAACCAGTTTTAGAAGCAGTTTTCATTTCGTTACTTACTGGCGCTTTGTTTGGCTTGGTTATGGCAACCTTCTATTACATTAGGCGTAAGCAATTAAATCTAACAGATTGGGGTTCACTGGGGGAATAAGCCCAAAACCTAACAAACTGTTCAAGAGGGATTCGCAACGCGTGGCATTTTCACTATGCGTTGGTTTTAGTGTTTAAGGTGGTATGCGGCGACTTCGGTATTGCGTTGCTCACCCCTTAACAGGGCGTTAGTTGCCAACGAGGAAAACGTAGCTAAAGTAGAATGTTTAGGGCTAATGTTCGTGTGTTTTTGGGCTTGTTTTCGTATTTTAATTTTTAGTTTTTTGGTTTGTGAAAATCGCTTTGGTTTCCTGTGCGGTTTGGATCTTCTGTTTCAGAAACCGATTTACTTGTTGAAAGTCAGCTCGGCAATATTATCTGTTCAAAAGAGCTTTTTGGTGTTGTTAGTCTGTTTTCTACGGCGTTTGAGTTCCACGTGGTTTCAGTGACAGGCGCTATGAAACCGCGCCTGATTTTAGTGTTTCAACACACACAATGACAGTGTTGGCAAAGCGACATTCAACTTCAAACCAAAGCTTTAGGTTTGGCAACTAACAAAGCATTCAAGAGGGATTCACAACGCTAGGCAGTTTTGGTTTGAACTAGCTTTAGTGTTTACGGCACAATGGTTTAGGCTGGGTGGTTTGCGTTGTTCACCCCTTAATGCGGCGTTATGTGAATGGAGGTACAATGCGATTATTTCATTTAACTTTAGCTTGGTTGTTATTGGGTGTATCACTTAATGCAATTGCCCAGTCTAAGGTTGTAAACGAAGTCGAGAGTGAAGCACCCAGTCAAATATCTATTTGGGCGCAACACGTACATGACGCCATTCAAAACAACTTGGTGCTTGAAGATGATTTCAAAGGGCAACAAGTTAGATATCAAGTAAGTATCGATATATTGGGTAATGTTACTAAAACTAAAATATTGAGCAGTACAGGGAATGCTCAGTTAGAAAAGAGTGTTAAAGTGGCGATTTTGTTGGCGGCTCCTTTTGACTTGTCATTTATAGGTGAAGATGAATTTGTTCAAATCCAAACGTTCAACATCACGATTGCCCCTGAATAATTCACATAACAAAGCATTTAAGAGGGATTCACAACGCTTGGCAGTTTTGGTTTGAATCAGCTTTAGTGTTTACGGCACAATGGTTTAGGTTAAGTGGTGGCGTTGTTCACCCCTTAATGCGGCGTTAGGCATCAAGGAGTCATTGTGAAAGTTGGTGATATAAATATTGGTGAATTAAAGCCAATCCCAGAACCGGAGTTATGTGACGAAAAGGAAGTTTTTGCCTTTTTTGGGTTAGCTTCGTTCAATGCACAGTGCGCTGAAAAAGCCCTAGTAAACTTCGCGATGGGTTATAAAGTCGTCGACAATTCAGCACTGAATCAAGAAGAGTGGTTAGAAATATATAATGGGTTAAATTCCCATACATTTGGTCGTCTATTGGGACAAGTTAAGAAGAAAGTTGATCTACCTTATGAGTTAGTAACACACCTTGAAGCTACTCTGAAAAAGCGTAACTGGCTAGCACACGATTTCTTTTACGATTATGCAATGCATATGTCAGATACTGATGGTCGCAAAGAAATGATCACTGAACTCCAGAACTTGATACACATGTTCCAAGTTGCTGATCACGCGGTAGAAAAACTGAGTTTGAAAGTGTGGGAAACAATGGGGATTACCGAAGATTGGCTACAAAATGAAGTTACAACTCAACTTAAAGAGTACCATTCGGGAAAAGATGCCTAACAAACTGTTTAAGAGTGATTCGCAACGCGTGGCATTTTTACTATGCGTTGTATTTGGTGTTTAAGGTGGTATGCGGCGGTATCGGTATTGCGTTGCTCACACCTTAACAGGGCGTTATGCGACTTTATTGGAGTAATTAACTAGTGGCAAAGAAAAAACCTCTATCCCATTATGTTCCCAAATTTAGCAACAAGTATTGGGCTGACG
>NZ_JYOQ01000152.1:0-4606 GCF_000960545.1 Vibrio sp. S457-15
GCATATAACAAAGCGTTTAAGAGGGATTTGGCACGCGTGGCATTTTTAGTATGCGTTGGGTTCAGTGTTTAAGGCGCTATGCGGTAGCTTTTGTATTGCGTGCCTGCACCCCTTAACGCGGCGTTATGCGAACTTCGGGTTAGAGGATACATGACAAATCAAATAAAGGATAACTGCAAATATCTAGGCTCCGAATATCAAATGCCTTTTTGTTTGGGTTTTCCTGTCGATAATTCGAAGATTGAGGAGTTGAGTCTTAGCGATCTTGAAAGTATCGATTCAAATGGTATCTATTTTTCGACAGCTTGCTGGCGTAATTATATTGCAACCTGGGAAGTACAAGGTAACAAGCTATATTTGGTTAACCTAGAAGGGAAATACCGCCTTGTTGATAATGAGCCTTTGTTTGCGAGTTGGTATTCAGGAATATTTGAATTGCCTCAAGGCGACTTGGTTGACTGTAACGTAGAGTTGGGTTTTCAACTAAGTTATACAAAGGCAGTAAAACTCAAGTTTGTCTCAGGTGTTTTGGTAGAACGCACCCTCAGGGACGTTATCTAAAAAAGTGCGCATAACAAAGCATTTAAGAGTGACTCTCAACGCTTGGCGATTTTAGTTTAAACTTGGTTTTAGTGTTTAAGATGCAGTGGTTTGGGTTAGGTGTTTAGCGTTGTTCGCACCTTAATGCGGCGTTAGCTTTAAAAGGGTTATTTATGTCAAAGTATTATTCTGAAGCTCCTTTTACTTATCCAGACAAAGATGAAGTGTTGGAAACCCGAAGGATTAAGCATGAAAAGCACTTGGACTATTTCTATGGTGATTTTTGGTGTACATATGTGGACAGTGAAAATGACTGTTACCTAGAGTGCGACAAAGGGCATTTTTCAGTAAAGTTTGAAAAAGTGAAAATCACTCGAACTGAATATGAGCAACTGAAAAAATCAACGATCAGTGTAAAACAGGTTCTTATGCGTCACTAGCAATAAAGCTAACAAAGCGTTTAAGGCAGATTCGCAACGCTCGGCATTCTCGGTTTCAGTCGAGTTTTGGTGTTTACGGAGCAATGGTTAAGGTTGGGTGGTAGCGTTGCTCACTACTTAACGCGGCGTTAGCTTTCTAGAAGTCGATCGCATAGATGGCGATGATAAATAGGTCACTATTTCTTCTGATTGTATTAAGTACTTTCTTTTATTATCAACGGAATGAGAGTAATGAATAACGTTAGTCGTTTGCCTTATAAATTACCTAACAACGAAGCCGATGCGGTTAAATCATTGGCGAAGATATTGAATATCCCGCAACACTTAGTTCAAGGAGATCCTGTTAAAGTCTCGCAAGCTATGTCTGGAACCATCATGTATCGTCAGTTGGGCCGCAATGCTAGGCAACAAGCTATGGCAATTATACACAGCTTAAGTAGCTGTCCTTTAAAGAGTTGTCTCATAACAAGATGCACAGATGTGTTGGTAAATCCTCAATGGGGAGAGTGGTCACTGACTACTGAAGAGCTAACTGAAATTCTAAAATTTCATAATGACTTTAACCGATGGTCAAGTATCTTGGGAGCAAATCCTGGAGCTTATGGAGCAGGCGGAGCCGCTTGGAGTATCATCAAACAAGGTGCTAGCTCTGGGAATGTAGCTGTTTTGATTGCATCAATTGCTCTAGTGGGAATTCATGAGTTTTCTTATAGCGAAATGCAAAAGTACACGGCAGAGTTAGAAAGGCGAAAGTGATGTTTAAATATACAATATTGTCGCTATTTAGTTATCTAGTACTAATCTCTTTTTCTATATACTTGGGTTCTGCACTTTCAATCCCAGCTCTTCAAGGGAACAACATTATAGCGTTATTGCTACCCCTTATCGTTCTTAACTATAAGTTGAACATTGAGAAAGGCTTTAGCGGGGGGAAAGTCTTCATAGCATTTTTTGTATCGATAATCTATTGCTCTGTTTCGAGTATCGTTTCGTACATTCAACAAGCAAAGCTTCTTGATACAGTAGAAGCTAGTTTAGTGACTTTATTCCCTTTGGCTTTACTATGTATATTAATGGCGACAAAACGCATATAAAGCTAACAATCTGTTTAAGAGTGATTCGCAACGCGTGGCATTTTTACTATGCGTTGCGTTTAGTGTTTAAGGTGGTATACGGCGGCATCGGTATTGCGTTGCTCACACCTTAACAGGGCGTTAGCTTTTTGAGGATAAACGTTGATTCTGTATAAATATATGTCGTTTAAAGCGGCTATTTCTGTTATTGAAAATTCATCAGTTGGCTTCTCTTGTCTTGAAGATCTGAATGACCCATTTGAATGCACCGCTTTTGGATTCGAGGAAGGTGATAGTGATTCATTCGCAACTGCAAGCATGGCTACGAATGCGTGTAAAAACCGTTTTTCAAGAAACTATGGTGTGCTTTCACTTACTAGGCAACCATTGAACCCATTAATGTGGGCTCACTATGGAGACGAACATCAAGGTGTGGTAATTGGTTTTGATGCTAAATTAGCTGGATTTACAGATGAAGATGCATGCGTCATACCTTGTCAGTATGGAGAAATCGTCTATTCGGCAACCAAGCCACATAAAAATTTGCCTACCTTAAGTAGTGAAGAATTGATGAGTATAGGAAATGGCATCAATTTTAACTCTGACTCGTTTAATCTAGTCAAAAGGGCATTTTTGTACAAATCTATTGAGTGGAGCTATGAAGAAGAAGTTCGAGTTGTTAAGGACATATCAGCTCTACCGTTTAGCTACCATTTCGGTAAGGGGCGCAGTAACGCTTGGAATAAAATCTCAGTAGCAGGGCGTCCATTGTATTGTTTGGATATACCAGAAAATGCCATTAAGGAAATATATTTAGGTCGGCATGTATATAAGAATGTAACTAAAAAGAATGATTTTTCCGGTGATGAACTTAAAGATATCCTTCTCTCATGGGGACGCAAAGATTTAAAATTGTTGCAATGTAAGCCGGATGTACATTCATGGCAGTTAATAGCAGAACAATCAATCAACCAACAAAGCTAACAAAGCATTTAAGAGTGATTCGCAACGCTTGGCTGTTTCGCTTCGCTCAAGTATAGCCAAGCGCCGCTCACACCTTAATGCGGCGTTATGTTTCTAAGAGGAAATCATGTTTACATTGGATGTTGATACAGACCTAAAGCTTGCTTTGGTTTCTCCTAAATTTGCGCCTCACTACCTCGAAATTGTTAGTAGAGAGCGTGAGTATTTGAGCCAATGGTTAGCGTGGCCTCCTCACGCAAACAGCGAAGAGTTCTTCTTAAGTTTTATCCACCGCTCATTACATGATTATGCCGATGGTAAATCGCTTGTTTGTGGCATGATTTATAAAGACAAATTAGTCGGAAACATCAGTTTTAACAGCATTAACCATCAACTGAAAAAAGTGGAAATGGGTTATTGGTTAAGTGCTGACTATCAAGGTAAAGGTATCGTTAGTAGGTCAGTACTGAAGCTGATAGACGTTGCATTTACCGACTTGGACATGGAAAAAGTTCAAATATCGGCAGCAACGGGAAATCAACCCAGCCGAAATGTGTGTGAGCGTTTAGGATTCGTGCTTGAGGGGACAATGACTCGTGCAGAAAATTTAAATGGTCGCGTCGTAGATCATGCGGTTTATGGCTTAAGTCGTACATCGTGGCCAGAAACATAACAAACGCCTCAAGAGGGACTGTCAACGCGTGGCGTTTCCAGTCCCTATGAGCCGCGGTGGTTATGGTTGTTGTGTTTGAGTTTGGTGGTAATGCGTTGCCAGCCCCTTAGGCGGGCGTTATGTGCTTACCCCAAAACATATAGTATAATGTTCGCTTTGTTGCTTAACTAAATTTACGATGAATATTGTTGTACATGTGCATGATGGTGTAGCAAAGCACGGCTACGAAATGGGAACTCGGCAAGCATGGAAATGTGGAGATAAAGCTCACGAAGTGTATCGAGTTCTAGGTGTCATCAAAGGTCAGGTAGTAAGTGTTATCGAGGACGTTACGGCTGAATTGTCTACGTTCGACAACAACCCAGAACATCATTCCGGTAGCGATGGTCGCTATATATTCTTAGGTGGGAAGTGCTGGAACGAAAAGGAAATCTTTGCTCCAGATATGCCAAAGTTTATGTTCAAAAAGATTAAAGGCTTAAACCAAGGACATCGTTATTTAAGTGATGCTGAACTTGAAGCGAGTTTGTCATAACTGGTTAGTACGCACATAACAAACTGTTTAAGAGTGATTCGCAACGCGTGGCATTTTTGCTATGCGTTGCGTTTAGTGTTTAAGGTGGTGTGCAGAAGCATCGGTATTGCGTTGCTCACACCTTAACGCGGCGTTATGCTTACAAGAAGTTAGGATCATGAAATATACGAAAAATCAACATATGTTGTCTCAGTGGTTTTTAAGAAATTTTCGCAGTGATGACACTGCAAATGCACCAAAAGACAAGCAAAGGGTATGATCTGCTCCAGCCAGACTGGACACTTCATTAAGCGACATTTTTCTGTTCAAAGTTAACTGGGCTTAGATACCCAAGAGCACTGTGCCTTCTCGTCCGATTATAATCAACCTCAATGTACTCGAA
>NZ_JYOQ01000153.1:0-375 GCF_000960545.1 Vibrio sp. S457-15
GAGAACAAGAGCTAGCTGCTGAAGTAGCCAAACTCAAAAGACAGTTGGCAGAACAAGCAGAAGAGCTAGATATCGTAAAAAAGGCCGCCACCTACTTCGCGAAAAATCTAAAGTAGATTGCTATGAATTCATGCTTGAACACTTGCTGTGCTTCAGTGTTGTCCGCATGGTTAAGGTATTCAGGGTTTCTCGAAGTGGGTTTTATTATTGGATTAAGCATCGCCACAAGGGTATTCAACGCGAAGCAACTCGCCAAGAGTTTGATGCAAAGGTTAAAGATGCTTTTGACAACAGTAAGGGGCGAGATGGTTCAAGGCGCATCCAGAAAGAGCTGGCTGAGAACGGTGATAGCCATAATGTGAAAACCATTGCAGC
>NZ_JYOQ01000154.1:0-999 GCF_000960545.1 Vibrio sp. S457-15
GGCGTTAAGTTTACGAAGGACATCAAATGGACTGGAAAGAATACGAAATTTATATAACGAAACACTTTCAGAGGCTATTTCCCAATACCTCGATTCAGCACAATGTGCGTCGCGAAGGTTTGATGTCAAAAACAAAGAGGCAGATCGACATCCTGATTGAAGGAAAAGTCGCAGGCTTTGATTTGAGTGTAATCGTTGACTGCAAATACTTTAATAAAAAAGTTGATGTCAAAGAAGTCGAGTCTTTTTTAAGTTTTTTGCAAGATTTAAAGGCGAGCAAAGGCATACTAATAACAAACAATGGATATAGTGAGGCAGCCTACAATAGAGCAACATATGACTCTCAGGATATTGAGCTTCGAATTATAAATTTCGAAGATCTTGAAGAATTTCAGGGCTTTATGGCTATACCCTATTCAAAATCTGAGTGTGCAATCGTAACATCTCCTGATGGGTGGGTAGTCGATGCTTCACCAAAAGGTCCGTATGTGGCATCGTTTTATCCTGCTGGGTTGTCGCAAGAAGAAGCCTTTCATACTGAAGGTTTTATCTATCTAGCATTCAGCCATAAAGATAAGGATTGGCCAGATTTGCCCGACTTACTTGATAAGCAGTCGCAAGGGGCAAATAGTCATTATCGTCAGCCTAAAATTGAATATATAGAAACAGTAGATCGTGAAGATTGCACTTTAACAATGAGGGTAATAGATGCCGTTGAAATGGGGGAAACTATTGAGTACACGGTTTTCCTAGATTATCCCAATGTGATTATCTATTTAACACTGTTGAGTCACCGAGATAAAGAAAAGCATTACCTCAAAAAGCTTGAATGGATTGCTCAAAAGCTTATAAAGGGTAATGTCATACTAGATAAGAGCGAGAAGCCAATCAACGTGCAGCTATAAACTTAACAAAGCATTTAAGAGTGATTCGCAACGCTTGGCAGTTTCGCTTCGCTCAAGTATAGCCAAGCGCTGCTCACACCTTAATGCGGCGTTA
>NZ_JYOQ01000155.1:0-427 GCF_000960545.1 Vibrio sp. S457-15
AAGCGAAGGGAACGGCAGGGGGTGTGACACCTGTGTCCACTGCTACATGCAAGAGAACTTCAAGAAACGCAAAGTAATGCCACCCGACAGAGCCCACGACTGGATTGCACGTACCTACCTATGAATGAGCAAGGAGTCCGGATGCAAACTCTCCAAGCAACAAACTCAGCTAGTGAGTGCTTGGAACAAAACCTATCCGGTATATAAATGGGAATGTGAGCGTTACGAGCGCACCGCCAAAGAATAAGGAAACCACAACCCGTTTGTTCAAGAGTATTGCCGCGCACGGTAAAAACACAAGAGCACCAGGTCTTTGTTTGAGGCGTGTCCATCATTCGAAACGTCACTTGCCCCTTGGTTTTTCGGGTGAAAGCATCCTTGTTAGGATATACGTTTATTCTCTTGCTGGAAATCTCATGCGTATACC
>NZ_JYOQ01000156.1:0-467 GCF_000960545.1 Vibrio sp. S457-15
CAATTATATCACTTCACCACCACATTCGGTGCTCCTTTACACACTGCCTCTTCTAACGTATGGCCCATATTCATATCCGAATCACCCTCCTAAAGGTATCGTGCAAGAGCAACATCGCCCGGCGCGTTGATGCCGCGATTGCCATCTTCGTAGTGACCCATGTGCGTCACGGCAAAGATCAGATCCGGTTTTTCCGTCTCTTGTAGCTCCGCAATCAGCTTTTTCGCTTCTTCTTTCGGATCACGGAAATCGATGCCACCGATAAACTCAGGGTTGCCCAGTTTTGCCGTATCTTCGGTCGTCAGACCGATAACCGCAATTTTGATGCCTTGTTTGTTGAACATTTGGTAAGCCTGGAACATCCGCTCACCCGTTTTTTTGTCGTAGATGTTGGCAGAAAGCATGGGGAAGTTCGCCCACTCTTTCTGTTTCATCAGTACGTCGATTGGGTTGTCGAACTCGTGGTT
>NZ_JYOQ01000157.1:0-385 GCF_000960545.1 Vibrio sp. S457-15
ATTTGCAACTATGATGAATACTTATTCCCATCAAACGGTGAAAAATTCACGTGTTCTGCTTGTGGGCTCCACACGAAAAATTTCTCGTCCATTCAATGCCTTTACCAAGCGCCATATTTACAGTCGAAAATTACACAAATTCATAACCTAAGTCATTCTCGTCATTAAACGGTTAAACAGAGCAGCCCATGAGTTGCTCTTTTAATTCAGCCAAATGTTGAATGCGAATAACTCGGTCATCGTCGACTCAGTTAATGGCCTCTCCATTAAATAGCTGAACCGTCTTAATCCCGGCATTCAATGCTGATTCTACACCCCTGGGTGTATCATCGATATACAAACATTCGCTAGGCAAAAAGCCCATGCTCATCGCGCTGTACATGAT
>NZ_JYOQ01000158.1:0-314 GCF_000960545.1 Vibrio sp. S457-15
AGCCAAATACAGCCAGCCTTCGCTTGTGGCAAGATACGTGATATCTCCCGCCCATTTCTGATTCGGGGCCGTTGCATTAAAGTCCTGAGCTAGCAAGTTTGGAGCTACAGGCATCTTATGCTTGCTGTCCGTTGTACACTTAAACTTGCGTGCCGCTTTTGGCGTTAAATCTTGACGCTTCATGCTGGCTGCAATGGTTTTCACATTATGGCTATCACCGTTCTCAGCCAGCTCTTTCTGGATGCGCCTTGAACCATCTCGCCCCTTACTGTTGTCAAAAGCATCTTTAACCTTTGCATCAAACTCTTGGCGAC
>NZ_JYOQ01000159.1:0-6685 GCF_000960545.1 Vibrio sp. S457-15
ACGAAATAGCGCCGATGGTAGTGTGGGGCTTCCCCATGTGAGAGTAGGACATCGCCAGGCTTTTAATTTAGACTTAGGTCTAACCAGTGCGGAGCGGTAGTTCAGTTGGTTAGAATACCGGCCTGTCACGCCGGGGGTCGCGGGTTCGAGTCCCGTCCGCTCCGCCACTTATTTGAAAGCCCTGCTAGAAATAGCAGGGCTTTTGTCATTTTAGGGGCTGTCGAAAGACTATTCTCGGTTGAGTTCAATCCTACTAGCTTCGCCATGAAAGATTAGCTAGTCATTTTAAAGTGCCGTATTCATCTCCAATACTCTCCTCCTAATTATGATTTTCATAACGTCTAGACAGGACTCGTTTTTCTCAATTTCCATTTTGTCGATATTGCTTACTTAATCATGTAGTGGAAACATGAGTTTGTTGGTTTGATTCAACTTAGAAGATTAAGCATGCGAATTCGATAGTGTGTTAACTACCTTTGTCTGTTTTTTCGAGAGTAAGTCCAGTTTCAATCCTTTAATAAGTATTTTTTTAAGCCGTTCTAAGGTGCTTAGAACTAATCAAATACTCGCTCTGTATTTATGTTTAAAAAGTGTGTGGGGGTCTTCAGGGTGAGATATGTCTTTTGAAAAATAGAAATCACTTGATCTGCCGTGTACAAAAAAACCCAACATAAGTTGGGCTTTCGAAAGACAAATAAGCGTAAGATATTTAAAGGATGCGCTTTAAAACACCGTCAGCTTTTAAGCGAGTGATTTTTCTCACGAGTTTTTGTACAGCAAGCGGGTAATCTTCGACTTTTTCCAACTGTTTGTAAGTGCAGATTAGCTGCGTATGTTCAAGGATTCTGGCTACTTCATCTTCAAACTTATGAGTAAGGTTTGCGTAGTCATCTTGAATCAATAAACCATTTTCAAGATCGAGAGACCAAGCACGCGGATTTAAGTTGTTACCCGTAAGCAGCATGTATCGTTTATCAACCCAGATACCTTTTAGGTGGAAGCTGTTGTTTTCATGCTTCCATAAGTGCACTGAAAGCTTGCGAGCTGCAATGTTCGCCTCATTTGCTTTGGCAAAGCGGCGTAGATTTACCTCGTAAAGGTAAGGAAGACCACCAATGGTTTTGAAATCTTCTTCTGGAGAGATATAGAAATCGTTCGCGGTTTTATCTCCTACCACGATCGTTACTTTTACTCCGCGTTTCATCGCACGTTTTACTTCCCGGTGAATTGATTTAGGGAAGTTAAAGTATGGCGTACAGATGAAAATTTCGTTCTTTGCTGCTGCTAGTAGCTTGACGATTTGCTGGTTTAGTAAGTTTCGACGCTTACCAAGACCAACAAGAGGTGTGATCTTTACTTTATCTTCCGCTGCTGCCTCATGGGCAAATTGATAGTTGGCTTGAGCAAGAGAAGAGCGAAGTTGGCGAATTGCCGATTTAATTTCTTTGGTTTCCGGCTTATCTCGATCGGCCAAGTCGTTTACTGCAGGGTGAGCAATCATTTCATTTTGAACGAAGTTCACCATCGTATCTGCAAGGGATTTGTGCTTAATAACATGGTAGCGATCAAATCGATAGCGACCATGGTACTGCAAATAAACGTTATTAAGGCTAGCGCCACTGTAAATCACGGTATCGTCGACGACGAAGCCTTTTAAATGAAGTACACCAAATACTTCTCGACCGCGAACGGGGATACCATAAACAGGGATGGCATGTTGGTATTGGTCAGCAAACGCTTTATAAAGCGCTGAGTTGCCTTCTGATGTTTCTGCACCAATAAGGCCGCGTTGTGCTCGGTGCCAGTCAACACAGATATTAATGTCTAATCCTGGATTACGCTGCTTGGCTTCGTAAAGTGCAGTGAGTATTTCACGCCCAGCTTCATCATCTTCCAGATATAGAGCGACTAGGTAGATTCGTGACGTTGCTTTGCTGATCGCATCTAAAAGACGAGTTCGAAATGTTTCTGCAGAGTACAGAACATCAAAGTCTTCAGGATTGATTGCGAGACTAGGCAACTGCTCGAATGGATTCCTATTTACTATCATATCGGTGTGAGTACCTTATTTTAGTGCAATATTGCGAACCTTATATTTTACCAAAGATATGATTTCCCTGGCTACTAAAGCGCACGCTTTGAAACCTTTGAAGGGATAAATTGCATTGGAATGAGATCTTTGCCGCTATCAACATAACGTTGAAAGGCAATCTTTAAGGAGTTCGGCAGCTCATGACTGTCAATGGTTTCGAAACCATGTTGAGCATAATATTTTTCTAAGTAGCTAAAAGCGAAACAATAATCACCATCTTCGAAAACTTTGTTCTCGCAATGCTCTAGCAGAGTGTGGCCAACGTTTGTGCCTCTAACTTCTGGGATGACGAGCATGCCTGTTAATAAGCGATATTGCTCTACGGTTTTTAATCTTAGTAGTCCGGCGATCATACCCTCAAGACTGGCTGTGATGATGAGTTCATCTTTTTTGGCTCGCCCGGAGGGGTAATGGGCTTTATAGAGCTTTTTGATCAAAGGGAGTTTGATCGGATTTAACACTTCTATGATTATTGAGTTAGGTATTGTCACTGCGGTTAAAAGTTAACTGGGGTAGAATGTGCCCAGTTTAAGAGAATCTTATCTGGCGTTGCAAATCACTATGCAAATTAAAGAACACGCAAGCCTCAAGGCTTTTCACACTTTTGGTATCGAGCAGACTTGCTCCTACTTAGCTATTGTTGACTCGATAGATGATGTAATCAGCCTCTATCATGATCCTGCTTTTCAAGGTCTGCCGAAGTTGTTTTTGGGTAAAGGCAGCAATGTTCTATTTACTGAACATTTTGATGGTCTCGTCATTGTTAACCGCCTTCTGGGGAAATCGGTTTCAGAAACCCATGAAGATTATCTTCTGCATGTTCAAGGTGGGGAGGACTGGCCGAGTTTGGTGGCTTGGTGTGTTGCCCAAGGTATGGGCGGGATCGAAAACTTAGCTTTGATTCCCGGTTGTGCTGGGTCAGCTCCGATCCAAAACATCGGTGCATACGGGGTTGAACTAAAAGATCTTTGTAGCTACGTCGATGTATTGGATTTGACGACTTTAAAAACGAGGCGGATGAGTGCGGAAGACTGCGAATTTGGGTATCGAGATTCAGTTTTCAAACATGATCTATATCAAAAATGCTTTGTCACAGCCATTGGCTTGAAGCTGCCGAAGCGATGGACGCCGAAGAATCAATATGGGCCGTTACAAAACATCCCTGAAAACGAATTAAGTCCAAATGCAATCTTTGAACGTGTGTGCCAAGTTCGTATGGAGAAACTGCCAGACCCAGCTAAAGTCGGTAACGCAGGGAGTTTCTTTAAAAACCCTGTGATCAGCCAAGATCATTATGATCAACTCATTCGAAAGCATAGCGACATGGTGGCTTACCCTGCAAAGGAGGGAATGAAAGTGGCAGCCGGTTGGCTGATTGACCAGTGTGGTTTGAAAGGTATTTCAGTCAACGGTGCTCAGGTGAACCCTTTACAAGCGTTGGTATTAACAAATGTCGACAACTGCAGTGCTGATGACGTGGTTGCACTTGCTTCTCTGGTGAAAAGGGCGGTGTGGGATAAGTACCAAATTGAACTCGAACACGAAGTGCGCTTTATGAATCGTCAAGGTGAAACTAATCTCGCTAAGATTGAGGCGGCTCAATGAGAAAAGAACACTCAGTGAAGCTACATATCCTTAAAACACTCAGCGATGGCGGTTTTCATTCAGGTGAAATGCTTGGACAACAACTGGGCATTTCTAGAGCGGCAATTGCAAAGCACATTAAAGGGTTGAATGATTGGGGAGTGGATATTTATCGTATCCAAGGACGAGGCTATCAACTGGCTCATCCTCTTCAATTACTCGATGAAACTCGTCTGAAAAATGCCATTAGCACTCCGGTAGAACTGATTTCCGTGATCGATTCAACGAATCAATATTTGTTAGAGAAAGTCAGTGAATCCGATAAAGGGCGAGTTTGTATCGCTGAATATCAGGCGCAGGGGCGCGGTCGTCGCGGACGTCAATGGATATCGCCATTTGGCACCAATCTATATTTGTCTATGTACTGGCGTTTAGATGCGGGTATGGCAGCCGCAATGGGATTGAGTTTGGTCGTGGGTATTGCAGCAGTCGAAGCACTGGAAAGTATCGGTATCCAAGGTGTTAAGCTTAAGTGGCCAAACGACATCTACTATCAAGATAAAAAATTAGCCGGTATTTTAGTGGAGATGTCTGGTCAAGCAGGAGGCGCAGCTCACTTAGTGATTGGAATGGGATTAAATATTGGCATGCCTGATGTGCAGCCCGGTATTGATCAACCCTGGATAACACTCAACCAAATTTCCAATGAAGTTAGTATCGATAGAACTCAATTGGCGATACGTCTTATCGATCATTGGAAAGCCGCGTTAGAAGAATATGAACTGACTGGACTGGGTGGTTTTGTTGAACGTTGGAATCGTTTGGACAACTTTATCGGCCGACCGGTTAAGCTTCTTATGGGACCGAGAGAAATACACGGAGTGGTACAAGGTATCGACCAACAGGGTGGGGTGGTGCTCAAAACTGAAAATGGTTTGGAAACCTACATTGGCGGAGAAATTTCGTTGAGAAAAGGGGACTGAGCCCCTTTACTTTCTTAGCGATACTTTGTCGACAAGGTGGTTAGCACCTTTGTGGAGGATCAAATGGGCTCTTTCTCTGGTTGGAAGAATATTCAATTCCAGATTGAGTCCATTAATATTGCGCCAAATTTCTTTCGCTTTACTTTTCGCTTCATCGACCGACAGCTGCGTATAGTGGCTGAAGTAGGAGCCTGGTTTAGTAAAAGCTCCGCGGCGAAACTTCAAAAATCTCTCGACATACCACTGCTCTATCGTTTCACTTTCCGCATCAACATAAATTGAGAAATCAAGAAAATCAGATACAAATACTCGATGTGGATCATGTGGGTAGTCCATACCGCTTTGTAATACGTTTAAGCCTTCAATAATAAGCACGTCAGGTCGGTCGACTTTTTTTAGCTCATCAGTAATGTCGTATGTGATGTGTGAGTAAACAGGTACTTCAAGATTTGGTTTACCCGCCTTTACATCAGAAACAAATTCTACCAAGCGTTTGATGTCGTAAGATTCGGGAAAACCCTTGCGATGCATGATACCGCGCTCTTCCAGAACCTTTTTGGGATACAGAAAGCCATCCGTTGTAACTAAGGCGACTTTGGGATGATTTTCCCAACGAGAAAGCAGTGCTTTAAGAATGCGTGCTGTTGTACTTTTTCCAACAGCCACACTACCCGCAATGCCAATAACAAATGGTGGAGCGTGTTCCTCGGTATTTAGAAACTGCTGAAGAACAGAGTTGCGACTTTGGCGAGCCTGTACATATAAATTGAGTAGACGAGACAAAGGAAGGTAGATCTCTACCGCTTCCTCCATAGTGAGGTTTTCATTTATGCCTTGAAGCGCCTTTAGATCGTCTTCAGAGAGTGTCATCGGAACAGAATTACGAAGTTCTGCCCACTCGGCACGGTCAAATGACAAAAATGGACTCATGGGTCTCTTTTATCCTTGGTTTAGTAGAGAGCAAGAACATACAACAAGCACCGTGCAAAGCAAACGACAAAGCACGAAAGTTTGCTTTAAAAAGCGAGGTTTGTATGATTTTGCAGCAATTGAAACTAAAAAAACGATTTTTACGACTTTTTTTTAAATAGCTATTGCAACCTAGAAAATCATTCAATAGAATGCGCACCACTTATGCCGACTTAGCTCAGTAGGTAGAGCAACTGACTTGTAATCAGTAGGTCACCAGTTCGATTCCGGTAGTCGGCACCATTCTTTCCTTTAGTAGTTAGAATGGCTTAAAAATTTGGAGGGGTTCCCGAGTGGCCAAAGGGAGCAGACTGTAAATCTGCCGGCACTGCCTTCGATGGTTCGAATCCGTCCCCCTCCACCATATTCTTTAGGAAATAGCTCTCAGAGTTACGTGTTGCGGGCATCGTATAATGGCTATTACCTCAGCCTTCCAAGCTGATGATGCGGGTTCGATTCCCGCTGCCCGCTCCACTCTAATTTGAGTGCTGATATAGCTCAGGTGGTAGAGCGCATCCTTGGTAAGGATGAGGTCGGCAGTTCGAGTCTGCCTATCAGCACCAGCTCTCAAAGTTATCTCCTTTTGATATTAGATTTACCAATAATCTTTATTTGGTTGCGTGGTCAATTTGGGCCACCAAAAATCCGTACCTAGAGGGACCACTCATGTCTAAAGAAAAATTTGAACGTACGAAACCGCACGTTAACGTTGGTACTATCGGCCACGTTGACCACGGTAAAACAACTCTAACTGCAGCTATCTGTACTACTCTAGCTAAAGTTTACGGCGGTGAAGCGAAAGACTTCGCATCTATCGATAACGCTCCAGAAGAGCGTGAGCGCGGTATCACAATCGCTACTTCACACGTTGAGTACGACACTCCATCACGTCACTACGCACACGTTGACTGTCCAGGACACGCTGACTATGTTAAAAACATGATCACTGGTGCTGCACAGATGGACGGTGGTATCCTAGTTGTTGCTGCGACAGATGGCCCAATGCCACAAACTCGTGAGCACATCCTACTAGGCCGTCAGGTTGGTATCCCATACA
>NZ_JYOQ01000160.1:0-357 GCF_000960545.1 Vibrio sp. S457-15
TCACCAAACGACGCAAGTTGACTTGCCTCTCTTGGCCAAGTGCTTCTTTGGCTAACGCTTGCTGACGTAGACTCAAGCGCACCCCGAACATATAGAGCAGCACCGCAGATAAGGTCATTTGCCCTAAGCCGCCGATCTGCATCAAACACATCAGAAGAATTTTACCCGCGAGCGTAAAATGTTGGCCGGTATCGACCACACCCAACCCAGTCACACTGATGGCTGAAGTCGCGGTAAACAACGCGTCAGTAATAGACAGACCTGAAACCGAAAAAACCGGTAGCGTAAGCAGAACAGCAGATGGCAATAACACTCCGAGAAAGCTCAGCAATATAATGCGCGGTTCGCCACCTTTCG
>NZ_JYOQ01000017.1:0-344 GCF_000960545.1 Vibrio sp. S457-15
TCACGATGAGTGTCCACACAGATTGATACGGTTTATAAAGTAAAGAGAAGAAGAGTTCCCAAACTCTTCAATCCAGTGTCCCGTTCGTCTAGAGGCCTAGGACACCGCCCTTTCACGGCGGTAACAGGGGGTCGACTCCCCTACGGGATACCATTTGGTCGTTAGCTCAGTTGGGAGAGCAGTTGACTTTTAATCCATTTGTCGCAGGTTCGAATCCTGCACGACCCACCATTCTTCTCCCCGAAAAATTAAAACTTATGTGGGCGGTTAGCTCAGTTGGGAGAGCACCTGCCTTACAAGCAGGGGGGCACTGGTTCGAGCCCCGTGTCGCCCACCATTCTCTA
>NZ_JYOQ01000161.1:0-389 GCF_000960545.1 Vibrio sp. S457-15
CCCCTAGATATGAAGATTGTTCGTACAGATGGATATGACGAAATCAGGGTAGACACCAAAGCAGATGACAATCATTACATGGCATTGCTGGGCCGACACGGCATCAGCATCTATCGAGATGACAACGACATTTGGTATGTTTCTGATCCTACGAAAGTGTCAGAACTTTTAAAAGGGGCGGGGCTGAGCCACATGTTGGCTTCGGTTAAATCAACAGCAGATAACGCGGTTATCATTACGGATGATCAGTTCCCGTACTCTATTTTTTATTCATCTCACTCTGTCCGATATCTCTTTGATGAGAGCAAGAGGTATTGGGAGGGAAGTGAAGTGACAAAACTGGGTGTGATTAAGGCAATAGCGCAGGATAAAGTCGTGTTCTTTGACGG
>NZ_JYOQ01000162.1:0-385 GCF_000960545.1 Vibrio sp. S457-15
CCAAGCGCACCATTTGTGGGTACAACACCGTGCCTAGTCGTGACCACAATTTGGATTACCCTCTTAATCGTTTATACAAGTGGCATACATTTTGTGGTTTTGTCAGGGTTTAATTCGTAACTAGTCCTATTCTCTTATGATCGACGGCAGCGTAAGATGTGTATAAGAGACAGATGCGCATCGATGGGTGATAATAAGAAGCGGAAATTTTGTTGCGCGCAGTACAGAGCATATTGGACTCATACATGTCTGAATGCGAGTTGTGTATTATTTTGCGCGTGCTGATGTGGGGATGAGTAGGGTGTTAATCCATTACATCTCATGATATACGTAGGCTTTAGAGGCTAATGGTGCTCCCTGAGTAAAGGTACAGTCCCTGTTGGGC
>NZ_JYOQ01000163.1:0-378 GCF_000960545.1 Vibrio sp. S457-15
CTAAAACACAAAACCTCTAAACATAGACCCCGCCCCCTTAACATATAACCAACACCACTAGTCGGAAACAGCAGGTGTGTATAAAGAACACCGCCGCACCTTTCATTTCTCAAATCACTTTATCCGTGATCAATAACACCTCGATTAAGAAGCTATTCACCAATATCGTTTCAGCTTAATCCATTAAAGCCTATTGCCTGACCTAAGCTGTCAACCACAATGCCCTGATGAACGTTAGCATCTGTAGTACTCTTCAAAGACACATCGTCTGCCGTGGCATCGTATCCCGCTTGTATATGCGCAACTAACTCATCATTTCCAGCCATTGGGCCATTTAAATCAGCAATCACGTCTTTAAGACTGATCGTGTCTTCCTTA
>NZ_JYOQ01000164.1:0-398 GCF_000960545.1 Vibrio sp. S457-15
CTACCAACACTTTATCAAGCACTGGATGCCCCCTAAGAAGTGACAGCTGTATCTCTGTATCCCGCTGACTCATCTTCACACCTATAACAACCCGTGAAATAACTTTAGGGTCGTAGTTCACCATTGACTCTTTAGTACATAATCGAAGCTCTGACACGTACACCCAAACAACAGATTTAATGCTTAGTAACTGACCCAATGTAGGGCTGTTATTTTCCACTAATTCAGCTAAATCAGAGTAAAAGTTTATACGTATTAAATACACGTGAGCAATCGTAGACAACAGAACAGGAACACCATGATAATGATCTAAGCTATCGATCAGAGCTGCCTAGTCAAATACAATGACAAGCCCGCTTAAGCCATTTGCATAGTGCGACCACATAAGACGATTAGAC
>NZ_JYOQ01000165.1:0-616 GCF_000960545.1 Vibrio sp. S457-15
GCGTTAGTTTGCAAGAGGAAAAACGCAGCTATATCGCAAGATCTAGTGGTAAAAGCTCAAAGTTGAAATTGTCGTATCGACGTTCAATTTCAGTGTTAACTAGCGTGGTAAAAATTCAAAATTGGCATCGTTTCAACGGTTGATTTGTTCTTTGGTACAGTGACTTTGGGGTTAACTGAGTCGAACTTTTTTGCTGAAACTCTGCTCGTTGAGTTTGTTGGTACAAAAATCGATTTACTCGCTGAGATGGCGTTTTCTCTGGTGTGGTAAGTTCATGTGGTTTCAGTGGCTTTGTTGAAAGTCCGCATTGTGAGATTGGTTTTCCAAAAGCGCTTTTTGGTGTTGTTAGTTCGCTTTCTGCGGCGTTGTTTGTTCCACGTGGTTTCATTGAGTAGCCGCTTTGAGACTACGCCTGACTTAAGTGCATCAAAACACATAAAGTTTGTTGTTTGCAAAGTTTAAAATAACGTAAAATCAACGCTTTGGGTTTGCAAACTAACAAACTGCTCAAGAGGGATTCGCAACGCGTGGCATTTTTACTATGCGTTCAATTTGGTGATTAAGGTGGTATGCGGCGGCTTTGGTATTGCGTTGCTCACCCCTTAGCAGGGCGTTA
>NZ_JYOQ01000166.1:0-380 GCF_000960545.1 Vibrio sp. S457-15
ACTCGTTATATGTGTGGTGTATTAATAATCAGCGGAGCGCTACCGAGATCGACACTTTCCGCTTCGTCGGCATCGTCAAATGTGTATAAGATGCAGATCATACTGTTGAAACGTAGGATGAGTTTGTACCGGTGCCATAAAGTCCATAATTACAACAACTACGATTAGTAGTGATGTACCGCCGAAGAAGAAACGTACGTTCCACGCGACCATCATGAACTCGGGAATCAAACAGATAAAGGTAATGTACAGTGCACCAGTAACGAGAAGACGTGCCATCACTTTATCGATGTACTTCGCTGTCTGATCACCTGGGCGGATACCGGGTACGACTGCTCCCGACTTCTTCAAGTTATCTGCTGTTTCACGCGGGTTGAATC
>NZ_JYOQ01000167.1:0-830 GCF_000960545.1 Vibrio sp. S457-15
GCATATAACAAAGCGTTTAAGAGGGATTTGGCACGCGTGGCATTTTTAGTATGCGTTGGGTTCAGTGTTTAAGGCGCTATGCGGTAGCTTTTGTATTGCGTGCCTGCACCCCTTAACGCGGCGTTATACGCAAGGAGAGTAAAGTGGTAAAAATTCGTGAGATGGAAATCGCGGACTATGACGAAGTGATAGCCCTTTGGGTGCAAACTGAAGGTATGAGTATCAGAGATGCTGACTCAAAAGAAAGTATCGCAATCTATTTGAAGCGCAATCCGGAGTTAAGTTTTGTTGCCGGAATTAATAACAAAATAGTTGGTGCGGTGCTGGTTGGCACTGATGGGCGTAGAGGTTATTTGCAACATTTGGCAGTATCGCCGAATTTTCGGGGACGAAAACTAGGTCGTGAGTTAGTTGATAGAGCAATAAGTTCGCTAGCTAAAATTGGTATCCCGAAAACTCATTTATTTGTGTATAACGACAATGTAAATGCCCAACAGTTTTATGAAAGGCTAGGCTGGTTTGTTAGGGATGAAGTTCGAATGTATTCATTCAACAGTTCGAGCAATAGCAACGTCTAGCGCACGGCGTATAACAAAGCGTTTAAGAGGGATTTGGCACGCGTGGCATTTTTAGTATGCGTTGGGTTCAGTGGTTACGGTGCTTTGCAGTAGTTTTTGTATTGCGTGCCTGCACCCCTTAACGCGGCGTTAGGTCTTCGTGCATTAGTTTAAAAAAGACTCTTTTTGTTTGGCATTTGAGCAGTCGAGTTGCATATTTCCCAGGTTCACTTGAAAAACAAAAATATGCCGTCATGTTATGGGTTTGCATGA
>NZ_JYOQ01000168.1:0-65504 GCF_000960545.1 Vibrio sp. S457-15
TACCTGTACGCTTGAAGGGATAAATAACAAGATAAAGTTAATCAAGAGGATGGGATATGGCTATCGAGACACTGATTACTTCTTCTTAAAGATAAAAGCGGCTTTCCCCGGAAAGCCGCGATGAACCTTTTAAAACCTCAACCGGAAATTTATCAAGCGCTTCTCTCCCGCTACGACTTAAACCCATCAGAAACCGTTTTTCTGGATGATATGCCTTACAACGTCGAAGGGGCTAAACAGGTGGGTATGGCTGCTATTCAGTTTGAAAACGCGAGCCAATGTGAAAGTGAGTTAAAGGAAATGGGCCTGTCTTTTTAACTCGCCAGATTGTTAACTATCCCGCAAACAAAAAAGAGCAGCGTCAGTGCTGCTCTTATCGTCTCCGTTCTTTCGCTTAGAAAGCGTTATGAATAGATGACGTTTTCCTCAATGCCACTTACCAGCGCTTGCGCGTTAGACCAACGGAACACTTTTTCCATTACTTCTGTTCCGCCCGGAGCACGCCACGTACGCTCTTGGCATTCTTGTCCACCAATATGTTGATAGAACGAAATCGCTGATGTGTTTTGCGAGACTACTTCTAGATACAATCCTGAATCTTTGAAGTATTGCTGTTGCCACTCTGCAACGGCAAGCAAGAGTTGTTTGCCGATACCACGACCACGATAGCTATCATCAACATGCAGAGCGTCAATGAATGTACCGCGCTCAAAGTCATGATTGCCGAAGACACAGACAAAGCCGAGTAACAAGCCCCCCTCTTCTGCAAGAACGATATGTTGGTTAAATGGAGGATTGGTTAAGCGAGTCTGCCAAATCAACAATTTGTCGTCGATGGCTTCGCTGTCCAGGTAAGTGTTCGTTAAAATGCCTCGGTAGTGACGTTTCCAACTGTCCGCATGCAATTGAGCAATGCGTTCATAGTCCTTATATTCCGCTAATCGTAATTCCATTACGTATCCCTATTTTCTTACATTTTTGCTTTTCCACAGAGCCTTGGCATATTCCACCTTTATAAAGCCAATTACTTGGCAGATTTCATACACCTCAAGCCATAGCTCATTTTTTAATACTACTCATTATTAAATTAAAAGCAAAATATCCCAGTTAGAATTCCGGCTCAGCTCAACAAGAATAGTCACATTTATCTAACTTTAATTTGACTTACACGTGTTCGCTGATATTCTAGCGAACAGTTGTTAGCTCAAAGTTAGGAATACCTCAGTGAATCAAAACAAACCACCATTTATCTGGTTGAATATATTGATTTTTTCAGCCAGTTTTGTTCTAACGTTTATTGTAATGCCTTGGTACGCATATCATTATGGACTGGGCTGGGAGCACTTGATTTGGGGTATCCTTGCATTCAGTTTCACTAACCTGTCGATTACTGCGGGATATCATCGCCTTTGGAGCCATAAAACTTACGAAGCTCATCCTGTATTACGTGCAATTTTCGCGATTGGCGGCGCTTTTTCTCTCCAAAACAGTGCATTACACTGGTCTTCTGATCACCGAGTGCATCACAAACATGTCGATAACAATGACAAAGATCCCTACTCCGCCAAACGTGGCTTTTGGTATTCACATATTGGCTGGATGTTGCGCGACTACAATAAGTCTAAAGAAAATGAGTACACCAATTGCCGCGATCTAAAACGCGATGGGATTGTGATGTGGCAACACAACTACTACGTGCCGTTAGCTTTGCTGACTAATATCGGTTTCCCTGTAGCTTTGGGTCTTATCTATGGGGATGTTTGGGGAATGCTGCTGGTTGTTGGCGCAGCTCGCCTGTTCTTGAGCCATCACACAACCTTCTTTATTAACTCTTTGGCGCATGTTTGGGGTAAGCAAACTTTTACGGACAAAAATACAGCCCGCGATAACGGTGTCTTAGCCTTCTTTACCTTTGGCGAGGGTTACCACAATTTTCACCACATCTTTGAGAATGACTACCGCAATGGTGTTTATTGGTGGCACTACGATCCAACTAAATGGCTGATCAAGTCTTGTTCTTGGTTGGGGCTGACGTCCAAGCTTCGCACTACATCAACTTTCCGAATTGAAAAAGCGCGAGCAACCCAGTTGTTGAAGAAAGCGAAAGAGAAACTGGAGTCCAAACCCAATGCGCAAACAGTTCTCGATCAACTTCAGCAAGAGTTTGATGCATTGGTTCACCATATGCAGGAATACTACGAAGCACGCAAAGAGTTGCTTGGAGAGAAAACTGCAAGCGTAGTGAAGAAATACGAGTGCTCTGTATCGAAATTGAAGTATCAACAACTTAAAACTGAGTTTGAGCGTCAACAACGTAGTTGGAACTTGATGATCCGTCGTTACGCATAATGCATTAAGTTGCTGAATAAGCCCCGATTAGTCGGGGCTTTTTGTTCATTTTAGCCGTTACAAATGTGATCTAACTCGAATAATGTTTTTCGATTACTTTTAATTATTTCATCTGCATTTCATTCACCAATCTGCTTATATTTTCTTTCCATTAAAACCCAAAAAACCAGCACATAACACCTACAAAACGAAATTGAAACAAGAGAATCTGTCGGATTTAATTATTAAATTATTATTTGTTTTAGATCATGCAAGTCCCAGATTAGCCTCGTGCCACAGTTAAGAATTCTGTAAATTCCTTGTCATAAATTGAAACAGAATCTTTCTTTTTTTCATAACATCTGGAGACCCCTATGCTAGAGCTCTTAATTGGCTTGGTAGTAACCATTGCGGTGGGCTATTTCATTGTCAAAGGTTACAAGGCAGCTGGCGTACTTTTAACCGCTGGTATCAGTTTGCTTCTTATGACTGGCTTTTTGGGCCATGACGTTCTGCCATCAAGCATCACCTCAACCGGTAACATGGTGACAGACTCGCTAGAATATGTGAAATACATGCTACAATACCGTGGCGGCGGCCTTGGTATGCAAATCATGTTGCTATGTGGTTTCGCTTCTTACATGACTCACATCGGCGCAAACAACGTTGTCGTGAAACAGTTCTCTAAACCGCTTTCTGTTATCAAGTCTCCTTATGTCCTTTTGGTAGCGGCTTACATTGTGGCGTGTTTGATGTCTCTAGCGGTGAGCTCTGCAACAGGTCTTGGCGTTCTATTGATGGCTACCCTATTCCCAATGATGGTTGCGATGGGAATCTCTCGTCCTGCGGCTGTGGCAGTGTGTGCATCTCCTGCTGCTATTATTCTTTCTCCTACTTCAGGTGACGTTGTTATTGCTGCAGAAAAGTCTGGCTTGGCGCTAGATGTGTTTGCGGTACAAACTGTTCTTCCTGTTTCGATTTGTGCAATCGTCGTAATGGCGGCAGCAGCTTTCTTCTGGAACAAATACCTAGATAAGAAAGAAAATACGCCGATGGAAAAAATCGACGTATCAGAAATTAAAGCAGATGCACCAGCGTTTTACGCAGCACTACCATTCTTACCAATCATCGGTGTGTTCCTATTTAATGGACGTACGATTCCTGGTCTTAGTCTAGATATCTACACCATCGTTGTAGGTTCTATTTTCCTTGGCGCACTTATCCATTATGTCGTGAACAAATTTGACGGCAAAAAAGCGCTTGAAGATTTGGACTCATGCTACGCAGGCATGGCCGATGCATTTAAAGGCGTTGTGATGTTGTTGGTTGCGGCAGGCGTATTTGCACAAGGTCTGATGTCTATTGGTGCTATCGATAACCTACTTCACCTTGCCGATAACGCAGGTGCGGGTGGCGTTGCACTAATGCTGATCTTAACAGGTCTAACCGTTGCAGCGGCTATTGCTACTGGTTCTGGTAACGCGCCTTTCTATGCGTTTGTAGAACTTGCGCCTTCTCTAGCGGCGAAAATGGGCATCAACCCAGCGTTCCTAATCATCCCTATGCTTCAAGCATCAAACCTAGGTCGTACCATCTCGCCAGTATCTGGCGTAATCGTTGCAACATCAGGTATGGCGAACATCAGCCCATTTGAAGTTGTAAAACGCACTTCAGTGCCTGTGCTTGCTGGCCTATTGACGGTAATCATCGGTACTATGGTACTTGTTCCGATGACAGCTTAATCACGGATTAGAATTTCTACATTCCACAAGGCTCGGCTTTCACGCCGGGCCTTTTTATTTTGCTCTCCTTGAGAATCCTTTCCCTTTGTTCTTATCCCAAATGGCTCTCATATTTCTTACGCAATACGTGCCATATTTAAAAATACCCCACATTATAAGTAAGTCTAATTTGCTTAATATCTCAACTACTTATATAAAACACTGATACATTCACAAAATGGAACTCACTATGACTGCACTGATTGTCTTTATTGTTATTGTTCTGCTGCTTGTGGTTTACGCAATCAGTATTTACAACAAGCTCGTTACTCTACGAAATCGCTTTAAAAACAGCTTCGCTCAAATCGAAGTTCAACTGAAACGTCGATACGACCTAATTCCGAATTTAGTAAACACCGCTAAAGGTTACATGGATCATGAGAAGGAAACGTTTGAACGCGTGATCCAAGCTCGTAACCAAGCAATAGCAGGTTTAAAAGCCGCCAGTGATGCCCCAGATAGTGATGCTGCAATTAGCCAGCTTAGCCAAGCAGAAGGCATGTTACAAAACGCTCTCGGCAAACTGAACGTTGTGGTAGAAGCCTACCCTGAATTGAAAGCAAACGAGACGATGAGCCAACTCCAAGAAGAGCTAACCAGTACCGAAAACAAAGTCGCGTTTGCCCGCCAAGCATTTAATGATGCCGTGACCAGCTACAACACTTACAAGCAAACATTCCCACCCGTTATCTTCGCGAACACATTTGGTTTCCAAGACGGTAAGTTACTTGAGTTTGCAGACACAGAAGCAATCCAAGAAGCGCCGAAGGTTGCGTTCTAATGGACTTTTTTCATCATCAAGACAATGCGCGCCAGCGAACTGGACTTTTGGTGATGCTATTCACTTTGGCCGTTTTAGCCATCACAGGGCTAGTGAGTGTCATTTCGATTGGCATCTACTTTTATTTCACTGGCGAACCGTTCACCACTCAATCCATCATCAGTTATTGTTTGTTGAGCTTTGTGGGCGTGCTAACGGTTGTTAGCATCAGCTCATTCATTCGTCTTAGTGAGCTAAACGCCAATGGTGGACGTGGCGTTGCAGAAAGTATCGGCGGCAAGTTGATTTCGACAGACACGTCAAATGCGAAACACCGCCAGTTACTCAATGTTGTGGAAGAAATGTCCATCGCGTCAGGGATTCCCGTGCCACCAGTTTATGTGATGGCGGAAGAGCACGGCATCAACGCGTTTGCTGCAGGCATGAGCATTGATGATGCTGTCATCGGAGTAACGCAAGGAGCACTAGATGCGTTTAGCCGTGACGAACTTCAAGGTGTAATTGCCCATGAGTTCAGCCACATCTTAAATGGTGATATGCGGTTGAATACTCGTCTGATTGGTGCGTTATTTGGCATTACCTGCATTGCTCATTTTGGTCATCTGATCTTGGATAACTCGAACAGCACTCGTCACGTATCACGCAGTTCTTCTGATTCAAACAAAGGCTTCGCTGTCATCATACTGATTGCGATTGTCTGCTTGGTGCTGGGTTGGTTAGGAACCTTGTTCGGCAACATGATCAAAGCAGCGATTTCGCGCCAACGCGAGTTTTTAGCTGACGCCAGTGCCGTGCAGTTCACTCGCAACGATCAAGGGATTGCGGGAGCGTTAAAGAAGATTGGCAGTAACGTTCAAGGCTCTACTTTAAACACGAAAGCCAGTGATGAAATGAGCCACATGATGTTTGGACAGAGTAAATTGTCCGGTTTCTCTAGTTTGTTCGCGACACACCCACCACTGGACGAAAGAATTCGAAGAATCGAACCCAATTGGGACGGAAGCTACGCTCAACATTCTCATGCTCAAAACACGGCGTTTGATAACGAACAAGTCAGTGGCTTTGCCGTAAGTGGCGGCTCTCCTGCTTCGCAATCTGCCTCACCATCGGAGCAATTGAGTGAGACAGGCCAACAGTTGATCAGTCAATTACCACCAGAGTTAGTTGATATCGCACGTGAACCATATAGCGCCCGATTTGTCGCATTCGCCCTCATTTTTGATGGCAGCGATATTCAGCGCGAAATGATTAAGTCGCACGTTCCACTCGCATCGCAATCTACATTGCTTCCCTGGTTAGATTACGACTTACCACTTCATCTGCGTTTCCCGTTACTCGAACTCGCTCTGCCGGCACTTAAATCGCTGAGTGAAGCCCAGAAAATCAGCTTATGTAAAGTGCTACGTGAGCTCTCAGAGACGGATAATCAATACTCGCTAGCCGAATGGTGTGTCATCAACTTACTAGAAAAGCAGCTACTCGCCTCTTTTGGATTCATCAAACAACACAAGACGTTGAAGCAATTAGAGGAAAGTGTGTTTTGGCTATTGCGAGAACTGGCATGGGTCAGCCACTCTCAAGCAGACAAAGCTCAGCGCGCCTACCATTGTGCCCTCGCCCATTTAGGCTTTCCTGAAGTGAAGTTAGAACCAGCTAACAGCAATTGGCATTTAAGTCGCGCCGCATTAGAGTTGTTGCTGCAACTGAAACCCAAAGACAGACGCATATTCGTCAAAGCTTGTCGACTCGCGATTGAATCAGATGGGGAAATTACCGTTGCGGAAGGAGAACTCTATCGCGTCATTGCTTGCTTCCTTGAAGTACCGGAACCACCACTTACCATCTCGGGTTAGCTCAGGCGTGTCTTTTTAAGCCTTTCGCTCCAAACGAAGATTATTTACTTCAACTTAAGAAGAAACTTCACGCCAAATAGCGAAGTATCACCAAAACAAAAACGCCAGCGTTAATCGCTGGCGTTTTCATATTTGTCGGTATCAAAGCGCTAAATTAAGCTGCTTTAAATCGCTCTGGAATTTGCGTGATGCTTTCACGATAGCTGAACCACAAGTACGTAACAGCAAGTGAAAAGAAAAGATAAGACAACGCAAACACGATTGGTGAAGTAATCAATTGCGCAGACATACCCCACATAACACCTACAACCGTAATAGTCAGTTTAGATAACATGCCGCAAATCAATAAAAACAGCGCTAACTGCGGAAAACGCGAGCTACGGAAAGCAAAGAAATAACAGCTACCCACTGCCAGAGAAGCAATAGATAAACCTAACATAAATGAATGGATGTGATCTGCAGATGCTACACCAGCAGAAACAGAAGCCATGAGTAATAGGAACAATTTCATAAGTCACCTCACAACAAGTCTAAAAAAGCATCCCTTCATAAATGAAAACTCATTTTGCGCTCCATTTTGCTTATCTAGATCGCAATATCAAGCACATTTTTTATTCACTTTCGTCCTTGCTGACAACTCAGAGCGCGCACTTTACATACAGTTAACAAGCAGAATTTTATAAAGCCTTTAAATTCGGCACTTCGGCTGCTTAGCACTTATTTTGAGCACTTTTGTTACAAAAAATTAACTCAAAAACATTTTGAAACTATTTACAGGAAATGTGAGCTAAACGTCGAGTCGTTCTGAATTCACTCAGTTGCACTTAGCTTTACAGGATTGAAAACAAAGCACATTACGTTAGATCAACATTTTTCCTATATACAAAACCATCAATTAACAATTGATTTTATATTTTCAAATTATTTTTAGATCTGTAAGTAAAAAGAGATTCCAATCACATCTTTATTGGTTATAATCCGCGCTCATTGCGTTAAACGTTGAAAAACGCAAACTAATTTTGAGAAAAAACATCTTTAAACCAACACCTCTTTGCGTTGTAGCAAGAGGTAAAACTGAGAATGAAAATGAGCAAGATTGATAAAGCTATGCGCATCCTGCTTGCAGGGTTCTGTATCAACCTTTGTCTTGGCATCCTGTATGCTTGGAGTGTATTCAACAAGGCATTGGTGACTGAATCAGGCTGGAGTGCTGCAGAAGCTTCTGCACCTTACGCAACTGCAACGATCACCTTCTCTATCTGTCTTCTTGTTGCAGGTATCCTTCAAGACCGTATGGGTCCGCGTATGATCCTTATCCTAGGTACTGTTCTTACAGGTCTAGGCATGATCGCATCTGGCTTTGTTGATTCTCCACTAATGCTGAACATTACGTTTGGTGTGATCACAGGTGCAGGTATCGGTTTTGGTTATGCATGTCTGTCACCTTCTGCGATGAAGTGGTTCCACGCTTCGAAGAAAGGTATGGTCAACGGCATTATTGCGGCAGGTTTTGGTCTAGCGGCTATCTATCTTGCGCCAGTAACGTCTGCGCTGATCGACAGCATGGGCATTCAAACCAGCTTTATGGTTCTTGGTGTTGGTATCCTAGCGATTGCGGTTCCTCTTGCAGCAACCATCAACAACCCACCAGCAGACTACACACCTGCAGAGCCGAAAGTAAAAGAAGGCCAAGCACCTAAAGCGGTGAAAAAGTCAGATGACCTAACTTGGAAAGCAATGTTGAAAACGCCACAGTTCTACTCTCTATGGATCATGTACGCGTTCGCAGCTTCTGTTGGTCTAATGATCATCGGTAACATCACAACAATCGCAAGCGTTCAAGCAAACTTGCCAAACGCGGTTTACCTAGCGTCCATTCTTGCTGTATTCAACTCTGGCGGTCGTGTTGCTGCGGGTATGCTTGCAGATAAAATCGGCGGTGTTCGTACGCTTCTACTCGCGTTCGTTCTACAAGGCGTAAACATGGTGTTGTTCGCAACGTTCGATTCTGAGTTTACTCTCATCATCGGTACAGCAATCGCAGCGGTAGGTTACGGTACGCTTCTAGCGGTGTTCCCTACTCTAACAGCTGAGTTCTACGGTCTGAAAAACTACGGTACTAACTACGGTGTGCTTTACACTGCATGGGGTATCGGTGGTGCAATCGGCGCAGCAGTTGTTGGTTTCTCGATGACAAATGGCGACGGCTACACCTTGGCTTACACTATTTCTTCAGCAATGATGGCTGTATGTATCGTACTTGCGTTCATCACTAAGCCACTGTCTGAAGCGAAAGTAGCACAGCTAAAAAACGCATAATTGCGAATTGATTTGATAGCGAAAAGGCTTAACCTATGGGTTAAGCCTTTTTTGTTATCGGTCGTTTATGGAAAGCCCTATCGAACTCGCGCCAGACTACTATCTAGAGAACTTCTTTAAGCTGACTCACCACGCAGTAACGTGGTACAGCGATTTACTGACCGAGGAAGAACACGCCTGGCTTTGTTCGTTTGATTCCTTGAACAAACACGCCCAGTGCCTTTTAGTGCGTTTATACAGCCGAAAAGGATGTTGGTTTCGAAGCGATAAACTCAATTATCAAGAAATCCCATTCATCGATGCTGCGCTGGCGGAATTAGGCGAACAAGATTTCATCTCACTATCCCCACCACTTTCTCATCAAGAGTTGGCGGCTAACTTACTGACCAAACCAGAGATCTCCGCGCTTTATCCCGAACTGCCGAAATCACTCAAGAAAGACGCCCTTGTCGAACGTTTGAGTAATACGGAATTTGATCGCGTAGAGCAACTTGAGTTTACGATCGTCAGACTCAACTCCGCCCACATGATCGACGTGTTGCTCACTCTGTTTTTTGCCAACACCCATCAAGACTTAAGTCAGTTTGTGCTTGATGACTTAGGTCTACATCAGTTCGAGCAATATCAATTGAGTAAAGTGCGCCGCTTCTTTAATTCACGAGAGCAAATAGACCGCTTAATTGAACTGAGCCAACTGGCCAACCTGTACTGGCAATTTGACCGAAAAGACAAAGCCAATCTCGACCTCCTTGTTGAGGCGATGCCTCACCCTGTTCATCATCCTTATGTGGATCGTAAACGTGAGCACATGTTGAATGACATCGCGCGTGACTACGAACGGATTGATGAGCTAGAGACCGCCCTATCTCTATTTGGCCAAACTCAGCTTACGCCAAGCCGAGAACGACGCGCACGTATCTATGACAAACTGAACCATGATGATTTATTTAGTGACATTGTCACAGAGATGCTTCACTCACCGCTCGATGTGTCTGAGCTCGAAGTCGCACAAAAACTTGAGCAGCGGCTGAAACGAAAACAAGGTGAGAAAGTGCCAAGAGTGACAAAGCCAACCTGTATGGAGTACCGAGTTGAACTGGATTTATCTCAACAGAGAGTCGAACTCGCCAGCAAAGCGCACTTTGAATCTTTAGGTTGGAGTGTATTTTACGCCGAAAATGCACTGCTGAATGCATTACTTGGGCTCACTTTTTGGGATGCGATTTTCGCTCCCATTGAAGGGGCATTCATCAATGCCTATCAACACCGTCCTCTGGATTTGTACCATTCCGATTTTGTAGCAAAGCGCCAAGCACTGATTGATGAAGCTTTCGCACAGTTAGAATTGGGTAATACACAAGCGATTTTAGCGAAATACGATGAAAAGTTTGGTATCAGCAATCCGTTTGTTCAATGGAACTTAATAGGCAAGAAATTGCTTGAACAGTCACTCAACACCATTCCTACCCGCACATTACTCGAACTATTTAAGGTTCAGTTAAGCGATCTTAAGCTTTACCGTAATGGGATGCCGGATCTGATTGCTTTTAGAGACAACGAGTTCGAGTGGATTGAAGTAAAAGGGCCCGGCGATAAACTCCAAGATAACCAATGGCGTTGGATCAAAGAGTTTTCTCGCCTTAATGTGCCATTTGCAGTGTGTTACGTCACCGCGCGAAAAGAAGATGAAAAGCGGGTTGACTAGCTTTTAGGCTTTGCAGAAGTCAGCACTCTTTTCTGTTTTAGCTGGTCAATCACATAGCTTGGTGCGACTTTTTCTAGTTCCGTCAAGCATTCATCCGTTTTCGGATTATCGTAACGAATATAGATATCACAAACCGCGTACAGCTGCTCTGGCGCGCCTGAAATCAAGTAAGCCTGTTCAAAAGATTTCACAGCCTTATCGACACTGAACTCTTCTTGTAGCACACCATTCAAATACCAAAAATAACTATTGTTTTTCGCCATGTTAGCCGCTTTTTCGATTTCATTTGCGGCTTGCTCTTTGTCGTTTAAACGAACGAGCGTCAAAGATTTCGAATAATGCAGGGCGGCATTGTCTGGAAGGCGTTCAATCGCTTTATCCAGTGTATCAATCGCTTCTTGCTCACGTTGCTGCGCGCGGTAATTGTCGGCTAAGTTCAGCCAAACATCTGGGTTTTCCGGCATTTTGGATAACAATGCTTGATAGATATCGTCCGCTTGTTTCCAGTTTTCATGCCAGCGATACACATCGGCTAACAGCAATTGGGTGTTGTTATCCGTTCCGCTCTTTAAACTCGCTAAAAGCTCGTCCACAGGCTTTTCTATCGCTGGTCTTTGCGCTTCTGTCAAAACAGAATAGTCACGCACTAAGTTCAGTGCTGCCGCAATACGCACGGAAGAGGATTCGTCTTTAAGTAGTGGTTCCACCATGCGCCAGCGGTTTTCGATCGCGTAAGGTTGCGCGCCGACTATCGCAGCTTCGCGAATTGCCGCGTCTTTATCTTGTAAACCTCGAGCAACAGCCACCAGAGCATTCTGGTTTGGGTAATTACCCAGTTCGCGCAGCGCTTGAACACGTTGTTCGGTCGGCAACTTTTGATCTTGGGCTTGATAAGCGAGCTTAGAAATCACTTGCTGCGGCGTTGGTTGTTGCACCTGCTCTGCCGCAGTCGGCTGAGCTTGCGTTTGTTCCGTCGGCGTTTGCGCCATAACAGAATGATTAATGACCGCGCCTAACGTGACCGCCAATAACGACTTAGAAAGCATCTTCACTTTGTTCGATCGACGTTTGCGCGGTGCCAAACACGGTGTCTTTAACAGGGGGGCTTCTGTAGACAATGACATACCAATTCCTCAAAATTTTGTTTCGAATACTGGGCGTTGTTCACTCTCTTGGCGCACGACTGAATCGCTGTATTTGCCATGAGCCACCACGTTACCCGTTGCGCGTAAAATGTATGCCATCGCTTTGTCAGCATGTGCAAAGAATTTCTTCCATCCTGCACATAAATAGTTAAGTCCCGGCTCACCATCACGAGTACGAATGAAACGGTTTTTCGGGCATTCACCGTAGCATGCAAACTGATACTCACAGTCTCGACATTGCTGCGTTAACAAGCGAGATTTTGCAAAACCGAACTTCTGTTGCTCTTTGCTGTAGGCCAGTTCATCCAGCTTGTCATGATGAATATTGCCAATTTTATACTCCGGATAAACGTAATGATCGCACGCAAACACATCGCCATTTGGCTCCATCGCTAACCCCTTACCGCACACCTCACCCAGCGTACAAAGTGGATTAGCGCGCCCCATCCAAGCCTCTACACTGGCTTCAAAATATTGCACAAACACTTTGCCGATATCGTTCTTAATCCATTCATCAAAAACCGCAATCAGGAAGTTACCCCAAGCTTCATCAGCAACACACCAAGGTTCCATGACAGAATCTTTGTGACCCGGAATCAAACGCTTGTCTCCTTGTTTAAGCTGTTCTTGCGGTTGCCATTTTTGAGGCGCAGTGGTGCGGAACGTTTTCTGTTCAACAATAGGAATAAACTGCATTTGTGGCGAGCGGACTTCATCTCGAAGAAAACGGTATACTTCAAGCGGATTTCGGCTCGTCAGGTTGTTCACACAGGTAAGCGTGGCAAAGTTCACCTGATGTTTATGCAGCAACTCCACCGCATTCATGACTTGTTTGAATGTGCCCCGACCGGCTCGGTTGGTTCGATACGCGTTGTGCAGCATTTCAGGGCCATCAATACTCAAGCCCACCAAGAAATGGTTCTCGCTTAAAAATTCGCACCATTCGTCATTCAATAACGTGCCGTTTGTTTGCAGATCGTTTGAGATCTTCACGCCTGCGGGTTGGTACTTCGCTTGAAACTCGACAATTTTCTTGAAGTAATCCAAACCCAGCATCGTTGGCTCACCGCCCTGCCAAGAGAAGACGATCTCAGGTGTGTTTTGCCCTTCAATATACTGTTTGATGTAAGCCTCCAACGTGGCTTCATCCATCATTGGTGAACATCCTTTTTTATACTCAAGTAAGTCCTGTTTGCTGAGGTAGTAGCAGTAAGTACAGTCAATGTTACAGGCAGCACCAATGGGCTTTGCCATAACATGTAAACGCTTAGACGCTTTGCCGTTGAACTGAGGACTTTGAGTAATTTGCATGAGTCACCTTTGCTGTTGCGAATTTGAAGGCGTGATCCGGATATTTGCCCGCGATTCACCTTGATGACCCAATCATAAATTTCATTAATACCGCAGGCTTGTTATACCGCTTATAACCTATTTTCATGGCGCTTGTTGCTACTCTACTTTGGGCAGTTTGAGATAACCCGTATGCGGCGTTTTGGAAGCATTACGCTATTCATTTCGTGCACAACCAAGGAATGCGACTACGCTTGCTTATGATGAAGGCGAATTTTCATGGCTAACGCGTGAGCGAGAAAATGACATGAGTACAACGTGTAAGTGGTCGTTTAAGGTTATCCGCCCTCATTGCCCTTTTTAGGGATCACAACCTAGTGAAATCAATCGAGGTAAATAATGAACAAAATCCATCTCTGTACTCTTGCCGTCTTAACTAGCTTATCTTTTTCCAGCCTCGCGAAAGATTGCGATGCCAACTTGCTCCCTTCTTGGAAAGACAGCGACAGCAAAACCGCCATTGTGAATTTTGTCGATCAATCTACCGACAGTTCAAAGGCAACATTTATTCCCGTTTCTGACCGCATTGCCGTGTTCGACAACGACGGTACACTTTGGTCAGAAAAGCCGATTTATTTCCAAATTGCGTTCGCGTTAGATCAAATCAAAGCCCTTGCGAAAACGCATCCAGAATGGAAAACGCAGGAACCTTTTAAATCCGTCATTGAAAACGACTTAGAGAAAGTCTTTGCTGGCGGCAAAGAATCGCTACTCCAAATTATGAAAGTCACCCACAGCGGCATGACCGTTGAAGAATACCAACAATCCGTTGAGCAATGGCTTGCAGCGGCGAAAGACAAGCGCTTTGGTAAAGCCTACAACGACCTCACCTTTAAGCCGATGCGCGAAATGCTTACTTACCTGCAAGAGAACAACTTCAAAACCTACATTGTTTCGGGTGGTGGCGTGGACTTTATGCGCGTGTGGGCGCCAGAGGCGTACAACATTCCTGAAGAACAAATCATCGGCAGTGCGTTGAAGTACGAATACAGCTTTAATGATGGTCAACCTAAAGTGATGAAGTTGGGCGAACTGTTAACGCTCGATGATAAAGAAGTGAAAGTCGAAAACATCCAGTACATTATTGGTAAGAAACCAGTGCTCGCCGTTGGTAACTCGGACGGAGACCAAGCGATGATGCAGTGGGCGACAAGCCAACCAAACTCTATGGCGATGATTGTGCATCACACTGACGAAGCGCGCGAGTGGAAATACGACCGTCAATCGGACGTTGGCCGCTTAGATAAAGCGTTAGACGAAGCCAATGCGCGTGACAACTGGCAGCTTATCGACATGAAAAACGATTGGTGCGCTGTTTATTAAACAGGAGTGCTGTTCGAAGCCCAATTAATTTACGAACCAAGACCGAAAAATTCCCCACGCTTTGGGGAATTTTCTATTTGCACGCCAAATTCTTTTATTTCTTCACGATCACTTCACGCTTCATCTCACAAAATGCGCTTCTACTCACTAAGTTGATTTGAAGAGGCAAAATTAGAATGAACAAAACACTTCTTGCGTTACTTGTTACCTGCTCAGTTTCGGTATCTGCGGCTCCTTATGTAGGTCTGGAATATGGACTAGGCACCACTGACCATGATTTGGAACCTCACTTTTCAGCTGACAACGTAACACTCAACCCTGAACTTGAAGATGGTATTTTCTCAGGCTTTGTCGGTTACGCATTTAATGACAACTGGGCATTGGAACTGGGTTACAGCCAGTTTGACCTTGATGATAGTCGTTCAAAAAACCTAGGTATCAAGCCAATCGATGGCAAAGATTACCATCATGAAATGGATTGGGATGCGTCAATCAAAGCCAAACAAGTGTCGTTGGCTCCAGTGTTTAGTTATGCATTAAGTGATAAATGGACAACCAAATTCAAAGCGGGTCTAACTTACACACAATACGACACCAAGGTTTCTAAACATCAAGAATACGAGCTTGTCGCGAACGACGATGTGGAAATGACCAACACGCTTTTCCATAGCGCGGAGAAAAATAACGAGTTAGGCGCAATGTTCTCTGTGGGTGCGGAATACCAAGTGTTCCCAAAGCTCACCATTGGCGCAAACGCAAAATACCAACTAGACAGCTACGCAAACACAGCATCCTTTAACGTAGGCACAACTTACTACTTTTAATTTAAGGAACCGATAATGAAAAAAATGATTTTGGCATCCATGTTTGCCCTACTTTCAAGCTCGGCTTTCGCCGCTTTTAATGGCCCAGAAGTAAGCGTAATCAACACAGTGAAAGATGCGCAAAACGCAACCGAAGACAGCGCCGTAATGCTCACTGGGCACATCATTCAATCACTAGGTAACGAGACTTACTTGTTCAAAGACAGCACTGGCGAAATCGAAGTAGAGATCGACAACGAAGAATGGATGGGCTTAGACGTGACACCAAACGACAAAGTGGCAATTCGTGGCGAAATCGATTCAGAATGGACCACCATGCAAATCGACGTAGATACCATCCAAAAGCTATAAACGAGTCCTAACAAGGAAAGTCCTCTAGCCAAGGAGCTATTCGTTGAAACAGTAAAAAATAGTGATAAAACAAAGCCACCCATCGGTGGCTTTGTTTTTGCTCATCTCATAAGGTTAGACTTAGTGCGTCACGCACGGGCAATCTTTAGGTAGCACCAACTTCAAACTCTTTGGCTGCACTTCAAATCGAATTTTACGGGAGTGATACGGTTCGCCATCCAAGTTAAGTGGTAGAGGATTCGGAAAATCGATCTCCAACCAACTGGCTCGGGTGTGTTTCACAAACTCGCCTTTCTCGGATGGGTTGTTAATCTCTTCAATGACTTTGGGCAATTCATGCGGTAAAAACGGACGAACCAGCGTTAAGTCCATCAAACCATCATCAATCATCGCATGGGGAGCGAGCTGTTGACCGCCACCAGCTAAGCGGCTGTTGCAAAATGCCCCTAACAACATTTCGCCATCGTAGCGGCCCCCTTCAATAATGATGCTGCCATCATAAGGTTTGAAGCCGAGCGCCTTCACAACGCCAGTCAGTGTGTAAGCCCCACCACCGAGAAAGTTTTTTAACTCAACTGGCGTTTCTGCCGTCACTTCTGCGCCAAAGCCTGCCGCCGCAACATTGATAAAGCAACGATCGTTCGCCTTAACGCAATCAACAGACAGCGCTTGCCCCTCCACTGCCAACGTTAATGCATCAGCAATCGAATCTGGAATATGATTCGCGGTCGCAAAATCATTGGCCGTACCAAGCGGAATAATGGCAAGTTCAGGGCGACTTTCATGATCAATGTGGATAAGTGCCGAAGCAGCCTCATTGACAGTGCCATCGCCACCCGCAACAACAATACGCTCAATACCATCCGTTACCGCTTCTTTCACGAGACGCGGCATATCTTGCGATTCCCAAGTGACGCGAACTTGCACATCTACGCCCCTGTCTCTCATTTTCATGATGGCGTCTCTTAGCTCAGGATTACCGGCTTTTTTGCCGTTTAGAATCGCTCGTATTGTCTTCATATGGACTTCCTATTTCTTGATGACTTTCCCTGCGTGTTTGATTTGCGCGCGCAACCACTGATGGGCACTTTCATTAGTGCGACTAGGGTGCCAAATGGTGCAAAGATCGTAAGTTGTTACATCAAATGGAAACGGCAGTGCTTTCACATGATAGGTATTACTGAACAACTTAATCATCGATTCTGGCATCAAACCAATGTATTCGCTACCGCAGATAACCGGCAACATTTCCAGTGCTCCTGCGGCTCGATACATGATTTTGCGTTTGTCCAAATCAACAATGTCTTCTGCACTCAGCATGCTTTTTCGGCTTTGCCACTGCGATATTGCCACGTGCTCTTCTTCAAAAAACTGCTCTTGAGAAATACTCTCAGCGATGCGAGGGTGATCTTTGTTACACACCACCATCAAACGCTCAGTGATCACGGGTTCAACTTTCAAGACCGTTCTCCCGCGTGGCGCTAAATCGATAATCAAATCATAGCGTTGTAAGCGTAGATCACTTTCGTAATCCTCAGTAAACAGTGGGTGCACTTCCAAAGCGATATTCGGCGCTAACTCGTGAATCTGCTTCATCAACTGTGGCAGCAACTCGTAGCTTAATATCGACACGCAAGCGATAGAGAAAATGCGATTGGAAACTTTAGGATCAAACTCAACCGATGCCGACAGCGTCGAGGTAAAGTTCTTTATCGCCGCAACCATGGCCGGATAAATATCGACAGCAAACGATGTTGGCTCAACACCAGAAGAACTGCGGTGAAACAATGGTTCGTCGTAGATATCGCGCAATCTTGCTAGCGCTTTACTCACCGCGGGTTGGGTGATGTCTAAACGTGCCGCCGCCCGAGACAAATTACGCTCTTCGTAGATGGCGATAAAAATGGGAATGAGATTAAGATCGGTCGGTTTCATGCTATTAAATTTTTCGAAAATCACTTTTTCTATTTTAATCTAACAGCATGATAGTTAACGCAGCCAAGTACAAGAAATGGGCGGTACGACCTGTTTTAATGAGTTTTAACTCAATTTTGACGTACACCATTCACCGCATAAGTGAGCAGCTAGCGTGCAGGCCAAAGCTTACATTAAGATTTGCCTAAATATGGGGTAAGAAACTCGCTGACTTCCTTGCCGCATAAACCAATTTCTACCTCAATACCGGCTTGTTTTAGAATCTCGATACCTCGACCACTGTTGCGCGGATCTGGATCCAACATGGCTACGACGACTTTGCCAATACCGGATTTTACTAATGTCACCGCGCAAGCTGGCGTACGACCTACAAACGAACACGGTTCGAGCGTAACGTATGCCGTCACCGCTTCTAACGAGCCTTGATATGCATTCAGCGCTTCTACTTCCGCGTGGTTGCCACCAATAGCTTGAGTATGACCTTCTGAAACGATTTGATTGTCTTTCACTAACACGCAGCCAACCGGCGGGTTGGGTTGACATTCAGGAAGCGCATTTTTGGACACTTCCAATGCGCGGCGCATAAACTCTTGGCTCATTTGAACTCTATTCTCTAATAAAAACGAGGCGCTATATTAGCGCCCCATTTTATTCATTGCCATCTCTTCCAATGACTTTGTCCAGTTCTGGTAACGCTCGCGGAATACGGAATTTAAAACGTTGTTGTTTGGTCTGGATCTTGCGCCACATCGACTTCATTAAATGAGCGCTATTTTCACCATTTTGCATTCGCGACGCACTTTTTTGCCACGATTCACTCGAATCGGCTTTGGTCATTTCCAGCTCTGCCGTATTTAAACGCAATTGTTTGTACAATACGGTCCTTGCTTCAGACCAACGTTTAGCCTTTAACAAACGGTGGAACGTCAACCATGCTGGTGTCGGTCTGTTGCGGTAGTAACGTTTAATGGCTACCAACGAAACAGTCACAAAACCCAACAATACAAGCGTGGAAACAATCCATGCAAAATACGTTTTGATGAAGGATTTCAACGTGTGCTTCGCGGCAAATGTTTTGCCCTCTAACACCACCGTTTCCACTTGCTGAGTCTTACTGTTCCACCAACGGAACTCATAATCTGGCAGGGTTAATTCACCACCTTGTTGAATCACGTACACGCTCTCTTCTGTGCGTGTTGACTGGTAATCACCACGTGTTTGCGTATCTGTAAGACGGTACGGTTGAGGATACGCTTGGTAACGGGTTGTTGATTCTCCTTTCAACAAGTCTGGTAGCAACACAGATAGCGAATCATGAGCCAAAATAGTGATTTTACGCGTGATTGCATCCCCAACTTTGAGTGACTCAGTGGAGGTTTCCCACTCTTGTTTTACGTCTACGTGCGTTGCAGAAAACCAAGGCGTATCACCGCTCAACAATCCCGATGGCAAGACAGTTTTGAACTTAATCGGCTGCGTATAAAGTGTGCCTGACACCTTCTCGCCGTCCGGCGCCGACACCTGAACGCCCACAGCGACAGGTGGAATCACAAAATCACCAGATGCTTGTGGATACAAAGTCACTTCCCAGCGTTGACGCGACCAAGTTTGTCCGCCCTTGTGCTCCGTGAAGTTAGTGGCTAACTGATTACGCTGTTTGGCGATAACATTGGGCATTTCAATACTGCCAATTCGCGTCCCACCCGTAAACCAGCGCGGCGTTGCCACTTCGATGGTTAAAATGACTTGCTCGTTGACACTAAAACTTGGCGTTTTACGCTTTTCCCCAGCCGTTGGTTGTTGACCGACCCACGCTTGCAACTCAACACCATGATTGCGTTGAAGATCGTAAATATCCTGAGCGAAAACGTGACGACTTACGAACAGACTCAAACAAACCACTAACCATGCCACTATCCTTGCAGGAAGTGCAAAAGAGGTAACGCGATGGACATTCATCATCATTGGGCCGCCTCCTCTGTATTGTGTTCCGTTGTCGTAGTTGAGCTACCCGTTGTTGGCGAGCGTAATTGAATTTGAAATTTAGCGCGTAAGAAATACTTCGGATCCGCTTCGACTCGCTTTAGCCACTTGTCGGCTAATTCTTGGCTACCTAAGATGTCGTCTGCGCTTAACGTCTCTTTAATCATCAACTCTGCTGACGTTTGTTCATCCGCTCCTTCTGCGGTTTGAGGGTTGTCGCCTAGCTCGGTTGACGCCTCTTGCTCTGTTCCGGCTTGACTTTCACTCATCTGATTTATCTCATCGACGATGCCAGCAATCACTTTCAAGTTGTGCTCAACATCAGGTCTTAACGACTCGCTCAACGTTGTCTTGCTGGCTAGGGATTTTAACAAGTCGCGAGCAGCCAAATATTCACGTTGGCGTGCCAATGCGCTCGCCGCATTGTAAAGACCGTAATCTCGAACCTCTTCGGACGGGTCGTTTTGCATTTCCAAAAACGCACTGTGCGCGAGCTCAAACTCGCTAGCGTAGTAGTACGCCGTGCCTTTGCGTAATGGATCGACAAAGTGTTTTGCAGCTTCTAAATACGCTTGTTGGTTGAACAAACGCTGTCCTTGTTGGTCTGGCGTCAGCCACAAATCCCACCACCATTGCGCCACCTTGTCGAAGGTCGTCACTTTTTGCACAACTTGTGGCTGCTCGGCTTTCACAGAAATGTTCTCCGCCATTGCACTGGTCGGCATCAACAGTGTACCGCTCACCATTACGATCACGCACCACTGCACTAACCACCCTTTTCTAAACCACAGCATCATGATCAACGCGATTGGGAACAGAAGTTGATAACCCATGTCTTTCCAAGGCATTGAAGATTCGCCATTAAGCTGCATATTGCGCTCAACGTATCGATTCAGTTGTTCGATATCACTGTTATCGACCGTCACTTCCACCAATCGACCGTTGGTCTGGCTGGCCAGTTTTTGCAGAGAATCCAAATCCATCGGGTTGTTACTCACGATGTCTGTATTCCCCGCAGCAAGAATTAACAGTTGATAAGGTTTGCCTGCAAAATACGCTTGGTATTGCTTAATTGTGGCCGGGTTCACGCCGTCGCTCACCAACAAAACGGTGGAGCCTGGTTGACCTTGCAATTGTTGATCAATTAACGGCAAGGCTTTTTCAGCAAGCTTACCTTGCACGGGCATGATTTCTGGCGTAATGGCCGCCAAGAATGGGTCAAATACTTTGCTGTCTTGAGTCACAGGCATCGCCACATGAGCACTGCCCGCAAACACGACTAAACCCGTTTTTCCGCCTTTTCGCGCAACTAACAAATCGCGTATTTTCTGTTTGGAACGCTCAAGGCGGCTTGGTGGGAGATCTTTTTGCAGCATCGAGTCGCTGTTATCAAGCACCACAAGCAGAGAGGCTTTATCTTCACCAAAGGGAGAAGATTCACGTTGCCACGTTGGGCCTGCACAAATCACAAGGGCGAGTAGCACAATCAGCATCAAGAGCTTAAGCGGCAGTTGCTTGCGCCAACCTCGCTCGCCTATCGTCAAAGCATTGCGTAAATGTTCGGGCAGAATATCCTTCCAGCTTGGTTTGCTTTCTTCTCGCCAGCGCAACCACACCAAGAAAAACATGGGGATCAAAGCCATTAACCACAGCGGTCGGATAAAATGAAACTGCGTAAAGAATTGCGTCCAACTAAGAGAATCAAACATCGCTCTCTCCTAATGATGATCGTGTTGCAGCCCTTCTTTTGAGTGTCGCGACGCTGAACGCGAGTAAATGCATGATGACCACTAACGCCATCAAGTAATGGTGAAGGCTTTGTTTTGGGCGGTATGTGGTGCTTTCGTAAAGTTGAGGTTCCAGTTTGCCAATCTCGTCGTAGGCAGCCGACAGTTCATCACGGTTGAGAGCTTCAAACGCTTCACCGCCGGATTCTTTCGCAATGCGATGAATCGTGTCCATATCCAACGCGGTTTCACCTATCGTTTCCGGATCACCCATCGCAATCACGTGCACTCGCACGCCTTTGGCTTTCGCAACTTTCGCCGCATCAATCGGTTCGACAAAGCTGCCCGTGTCATTACCATCGGTTAATACAATCGCGACTTTTTCACGGTTTTGATCTTGTTCTAAAGCACCACGCGACTTATCGCTTTGCTCAAAAACTTTAATCGCTAAGCCAATCGCATCACCAAGATGGGTACTCTGCCCTGCCATCGCCACATCGGTTTGGTTAAGCAGTTCGAGCCACACTTTTTGGTCTGCGGTAAATGGAGTTTGCACAAAAGCGGCATCACCAAAAAGAACCAAGCCTAATCGGTCACCTTTACGAGACTGAACAAACTCCGTCAGCACTTCTTTCGCCGCATCAAGGCGAGAAATTTTTTCACCTGTACGAGAGGTGAAATCAGGCTCAGCCATGGAACCCGAAAGATCCACCACGACCATCACATCGCGCCCTAAACTCTCGCGAACTTGAGGCTCGCCTAACACGGTGGGTTTGGCCATCGCACACACCACCAAAAGCCATGAGAGAATTAACGTTGCTCGTTGCCACCAGCTTGGGGTTAACTGGCTTGCACCTTCTGATGGCGTCTCGCCAATCGCTTCCACCAACTGACTAAAAAACGGCACTTTGATCGCCATTTGCTTAGTGCGATATGCAGGCACCAAGTAGTACACCACCAATGGCAGCGGCAAAATCAGAAACCACATTGGGTGAGCAAATTCAAAACCAGACAAACCAGTTAGCGATGCAAGAAGATCATTCATGTTGACCTCCCTGATTTGCTTTGCGTTTCAATAATGGAGATTTCTTTGCCGCGCTTTTTTGAGCATCACAGCGGTGTTCACTCACCCAGTTTTTCGCACGAGCAATAAGCGTTACTCGCTCTTCGTTGGTTAGCGTAACGCTTGGGTCAACAATACTTTGTAGCCAGCGCTTTGAAAGCTCATCGTTAAAGACCACTTGCGAGTTTGCTAGAGAATCTCCGGTTTGCGGATATAGCGCATCGAGCTTGCGCAAAAAGGCGGTATCAAACAATTTCGCGTTACGGCTATCAACATGAATCAACACAATTTTAAGCAAAGAGAACAATGCTTTAGGCATGCCTTTGTCGCTCGGTTTGATTTGCGAAATCGCCAACAGAGCTTCTTGTCGGTAGCGGTTACACCACCACTGTTGAGCCAAACGATACGCGACATACACTAGTGCAATGAGCGCAACCACCGCTAAAATCTTCCAGCCAATAGTTTGCGGATACCAACTCACGCTTGGTGGCACGGCCACATCATGTAGATCTCTGAGTATGTAAGTACTCGGAGGCGTAGGAAGACCACTCATTTAACGCCCTCCTACCAGTTTTTGAAATTGTTTAATGTGCTCGCCTGTCGTATCGAGTTCGATGTGCGGAAGGTGTTTCATCGCCATAAATTGAGAGAGTGATTGACGCTGTAAGTTGGTTCGAGCCTCAAGCTTTGCGCTCGCGGCTTCTACCTTTGCTTTGCTGTCTAAATTGAGTTGATACTGCCCATCACCAACCACCCATTTCGATTTTGCCAAATCGTCTGGTAGCGCTTGTTCGAATGGGTCACTGACCATCACTGCGAGAACATCATTGTGCTGTTGTAGCTGTTTAAGGTGGTCAAGATGGTGCTCCTCGCAGTCGCTCCAGTCGCTGATAAAAATCAGTGTGGATTGTTTGAGCTTCATGCGTTTAATGAGCTCAATCCATTGACTGAACGTCACTTTTTCGGAATTGCGGGAGTCCACATTGAGCGATTGATTGGCTTTAGCGAGACGCTTAAGTTGAGCCAGAAGATCGTTTTGCGAACGCTGCGCCTTGCTGTGAAACAACGCCTGTTGGGATGCGATGACAAAACCGACTCGGTCGCCATCTTTTAACACGCGCCACCCGCACATGGCCGCGATTTCTGCCGCGACAACCGATTTCATTACTTGTGTCGAAGCAAAAAACATTGCGCTGCGTTGGTCGACACACACGATCACGTTGCGATCTTTTTCTTCGGTGTAGCTGCGCACGTGCGGCTTGCCTGTGCGCATCGTGACTTTCCAATCCAGGTTACGAATGTCGTCACCCAATTGATAATGGCGCAGCTCTTCGAAGTTCAATCCACGACCGCGAAACAGCGAATTGTGGCGGCCTGAGAGTACGCTACCCGCTTTTAGATGTGGAAGTAAACTGAATGATTCTGCTTGTGCTTGCAAGCGTACTAAGCGAGCGTAATCGCAGTACAAACGGGGATCTATCCCCTGTGATTTTGGCGCAAGAGTTGGCTTAGCCATAATGCCTCCCGCTTATCCAATTTCTACACAATCTAGCAGCTCTTGCACGACGCGTTGGTGATCGACTCCGTCTGCTAGTGCATCGTAGGTCAAAGAAAAACGGTGGCCCAGTACGGACGGAACCATGGCTCGCACATCGTCAGGAGTGACATGGTCACGTCCTTGCATCCACGCATACGCACGAGCGCATTTGTCTAGTGCGATGGAGGCACGGGGACTAGAGCCAATCTCAATCCATTTTGCTAAGTTTGAATCGGCATAACGCTCTGGCTTACGAGTCGCCATCACCAACGCGACAATGTAGTTCTCCACTAGGTCTGATACCACGATGTTTGGTAACTGACGGCGCGCTTCTAGCACCACGTCTGGCTCGATGTGTTTTGGCGTAATAATTTCGCTGCTGGTTTCCGCACCTAATTCTTCACTGCGCACCAAACGGATGATGTCACGTTCAGCGTCGTCTTCTGGGTAATCGACGGTAACCTTCATGATAAAACGGTCCATTTGCGCTTCTGGCAGCGGATACGTGCCCTCTTGTTCTACTGGGTTTTGCGTTGCAAGCACCATAAACAAGTCTGGCAATACGTGAGTTTTATCACCTACCGTGATTGTGCCTTCGGCCATGGCTTCAAGTAGTGCTGCTTGTACTTTGGCTGGCGCACGGTTGACCTCATCGGCAAGCACTATGCTGTTAAAAATTGGCCCTGGTTGAAAATGGAGTTGCGGCTTACCATCCAACTCTTGATAAACCTCGGTTCCCGTCACGTCCGATGGCAAAAGATCTGGCGTAAACTGAATTCGACCAAAACTGGTGTTTAACAAGTTCGCCAACGATTTTACAGAACGTGTTTTTGCCGTTCCCGGCAAACCTTCTAGAAGAATGTGCCCGTTCGTTAATAACCCGATGACTAAAGCTCGAACCACGTGGCTTTGTCCAATGACGCTTTTTTCTGTTTGTTCGATGAGTTCTTTTATCGCTTGTTGTGCGTGGTTCATAGGGTACCTTTTCAGTGGTTTAAGCCGTCTTTTCAATAGTTAAGTATAAGAACAAATGAAATAACTTAAGGTTATATTCACTATGTTATCTTTGCGGTTCTTCAGATTGGAGAAGCTGTGCAAGACCAACCAACATCGGTAACGCGTAATCAAAGAACATTTTGATTCCCGAACACAGATAGTTTAGTCCAGGCTCGCCATTCGGCGTTTTGATCAGACGGTTTTTCGGACACTCGCCCCAGCAATAAGGCAAGTAGGGACACTGCTTACAATACGTCGGCAAAGATTCGCGTTTTGCCATGCCAAAGGTGTATTGTCGTGTAGAGAAGGCCATGTCATTCAATGAGTGTTCATGAATGTTGGCGAGTTTGTATTCTGGGTACACATAATGGTCGCAACTGAACACGTCGCCATTGTGCTCAATCGCCAAGCCTTTGCCACAAAACTCAGCCGTCACGCAAAGCTGAGACGGTTTCCCCATTACTTGCGCTACCGCAGTTTCAAACAGGTTAACCAGTACACGGCCAAGATCGTTATTCACCCATTCTTCAAAGGTCGCCATTAAAAAGCGTCCCCAGTCTTCAGGATCGACCGACCAATCCGTCACAACAGACATTGGATGACCCGGTTTCGCCAGATCACTGCCTTTGGTCGGGATCATCTGTTCGTTCCAAAACTGCGGTGCGGTTGTTTGGAAGTCGTTCGCTTCAACCACCGGTGCAAACTGAATGTATGTCACACCCAATTCTTGGGTTAAAAATCGATACACTTCGAGCGGGTATTTCGCATTGTGACGATTCACCGTCACCAACGCGTTGAATTTCACGCCATGCGCTTGGAGCTTATCTACCGCTTTCATCACCAGATCAAACGTCGGCTTACCGCTGCGGGTTTTGCGATATTTGTCGTGCAACTCTCGTGGCCCATCAATCGACAAGCCAACTAGGAAGTTGTGTTCTTTTAAAAACGCACACCACTCATCGTTTAGCAAAATGCCGTTGGTCTGAAGGTCGTTTTCAATGCGAACGCCTTTCGGCTGATGTTTCTTTTGCAAAGCTACGACATTGCGGAAATAGTCCAACCCAAGCAGCGTTGGCTCCCCACCCTGCCATGAGAATACAATTTCTTCGCCATCCTGACTTTCGATGTAGCTTTTCACGAACGCTTCCAATGTTGCGTCGTCCATTTTTGGTTGCTTTTCTTGGTGCAGTAGATTTTCTTTATGCAGATAAAAGCAGTACTGACAATCGATGTTGCATTTTGCCCCGCCCGGCTTTGCCATTACATGGAATCGACGGACATACGCATCCTTCAACGAAGGTCTCTGGGATGTTTTTAATGGAATAAGTTCCATTACAGTGGAATGATTAGGAAAAATTTTCATGCTTTTAACCCAAAACGGCAATGTGACAAGCTATTTAATCAGAGCTTGTCACATTGATGTGGTTAGCTAGAAATTAGCTATTTTTCGATGCCAATAGTAAAACTAGCTGGCTTTTGACGAACAGGAAACTCTTTGAATGTTTGCAACATTTTTGCAGTTTCTGGCAAGGCAATACCTGTAATCAAGAATTGGCGGTCATATTGCCACGGGCCATAAAAATCACTAGTATCACCACGTTCAAATGGATCCATTTTTAGGTCAAATAATTTAGGTACACGCAATTTTGTGAATGGTCGTTCCCAAACTGCCCAACCAGTTTCGTTTTCTTGAATTTGATAATGGAATTTCCAACGGTCTTTACGGAAAGCTAACAAATCACCATCATCACTCCAATATGCGAACCAATCTCTACGACCTTTCTCTTCTTTACCAGTTAAGAATGGCAATTGGTTATAGCCATCTAGGTGGACTTTATACGTTTTACCTTGAGCCTTCTTGCCTTTTAATAACTCTCCTTTGACATTTGGCTCACCAGCTGCTGCTAACAATGTAGGGAACCAGTCTTCACCTGCCATAATATCGTTTACGACAGTTCCTGGCTTAATGTGACCAGGCCAACGAACCATTGCAGGTGAGCGGAAACTTCCTTCCCAACCAGTATTCTTCTCACTACGGAATGGCGTCATACCCGCGTCTGGCCAGCTCATTACCATAGGGCCATTGTCTGTTGTATAAACTACAACAGTGTTATCTGCAATCTTCAAGTCGTCCAGTTTATCTAGGATCGTTTTAACTTGGTTATCGTGTTCCAACATACCATCAGCATAGTCACCTAAACCCGATTTACCTTTCCACTTAGGACTAATATGCGTTTTATTATGCATTCTTGTAGTATTTATCCACGTAAAGAATGGTTTATTCGCTTTCACATTTTTATCAATAAAAGCAAGTGCAGCATCTAAAAATTCATCATCCACGGTTTCCATACGCTTGCGCGTTAGTGGTCCTGTGTCCTCAATTTTACCATCGGCACTCGAACGAATAACACCTCGCGGACCATATTTTTTACGAAATTCAGGATCCTTTGGATAATCAACGTTTTCTGGTTGTTCTTCTGCATTTAAATGATACAAATTGCCGAAAAATTCATCAAAACCATGTTTTGTCGGTAGATATTCGTCTCGATCCCCTAAGTGGTTCTTACCAAATTGTCCAGTTGCATACCCGAGTTCTTTTAACAAAGTAGCCATTGTAGGGTCTTCATCAGAAATACCGACTTTCGCACCTGGAACTCCCACTTTTGTAAGCCCTGTTCTTACAGGCATTTGCCCAGTGATAAATGCAGAACGACCAGCGGTTGAGCTTTGTTGAGAATAATAATCCGTAAATTTGGCCCCCTCTTTTGCAATACGATCAATATTAGGGGTTTGATATCCCATCATCCCTTGACTATATGAACTAATATTCCAATACCCGATGTCATCACCCATGATGACAACAATGTTTGGTTTATCAGCGGCATGGGCTATTAAAGACGTAGCGCCTAAAGCTAATGTACATGCATTTAACGCTAGCTTTTTACCGCTGAATTTTGATTGCTTTTTCATAGTTTCTCCATAAGAACTAATAGCTAAAAAATGATATTCGCTTTTCAATATCATTATTGATATAAGATAAAGCACTAATTTCAGGCGATAAATGCAGTCAAAATTAGTTAACCCATAAACTGAATTTATGAGTAACATTATGGACTTGAATTTGATCCAAACTTTTCTTGTTGTCGCGGAGTTCCAATCTTATACAAAAGCCGCGGAACAATTGGGGCTTACGCAACCTGCTGTGAGCGCTGCAATAAAGCGTTTAGAGCAAGTCGTAGATAAACAATTATTTGTGAAAAAAGGACGGGGAATTACGCTGACATCTGCGGCGTATCAACTACTGCCTCAGTTCGAGCAAGCGGTGAGTATTATTGATAATGCTATCACGGAGAAGAAACACTTTGAGGTGTACTGTTCCGAGATTCTGCTGCACATTATGGACCCAATAAAAAATACGATTTTTTACGAATCACCTCCCGAAAAATACATCTTATTTGAGCTTTTAAGACAACAAAAAGCAGATCTTGTAATTGATACAGTGATCACAAAAGATGCGGCGTTTGTCATGGAGGAGGCATATGAAGAAAAAGCCGTCATCATTTGTCGAGAGCAACATCCTCGAATCCAAGGCTCTTTGAGTAAAGAGCAATTTTATGATGAAACTCACTGTTTGTTTTCAGGTAAATGGAACAACATGTCGGGTTTTGAGCAACTCGCTCATGAAACCATTCTAGAAAGGAAAGTCGAACTCGTTACATCTTCGATCGCTGGTATGGCGTTGTACGTCGCACAACGAGATTGTTTAGGTCTAGTGTCTCAATCTTTTGCAAACAAATGGAGCAAAGCCCTTAAGCTTCAAATTCTGCCTTGCCCCATTTCTATACGCACTGTCCCTTACAAGTTTGTTTACCATAAGCGCGAATTAAACAACCCTGCTCATATTGCACTTCGCGAGAAGATCAAAACGCACCTGACAGCTGCACATTACGAACCTATTTCTCTGTAGTCACGGTCGCTTTGAGCTGTTGAATAACTTCCTCTGGAGCATGTGCACCAAGCTGCTTGGTGCACTGTTCAAAGGCAAATGCAACGCCGCCTTGTCGATAGTTTCTCGCCAACACTTCGCACTGGGCATAAAGATGCCGTGGGTCGCCACCAACGTCAAACGCCTTGTTTAACGCCTTACTCGCTTCTAATACGTCGGATTTCTCCAACGCTAAACCGTACACATACCAATACTGAGCGTTATCTTTCGCGCTTTCTGCGGCCTGTTTTAAATACTGATTAGCTTGTTTGCTGTTGCCTTGTCTTAACAGCGCAAGCCCTGCACTGTAAGGCAGCGAACTTGATTTCGGCTTCGCTTTCATTCCCGCACTCAGAATTTGTACCGCTTTGGCTTCATCACCTTGTCGGCGATACATGTCCGCTAAATTGACGTAGCTATTTTCGAAATAAGGTTCGATGTCGATAGCTTGTTGATACAGTTCGATCGCTTTATTAGCATCTCCCAAACTGCGATATACATTGGCTAAGTTAGTTCGCCCAAATCCGCGATCGGCATTAAAGCGTTGAATGTCCATGTATTCATCTAACGGTTTTTGAATGCGCTCTCTTTGTAGCGGATTCATTTCCCCATAATGACTGACTAGCGCAGCCGCCGCTTCGGTTCGCACCGACAACACCGGGTCACTCAGCAACGGCTGTAAAATCTGCCAACGGTCACTAAAGTCATACCCTGCCGAGCCAGCAACAGCACCCAGTCGAATCATCTCGTTCTCATGTTTCACGGCGCGCGCAAGCGCAACCAACGTATTCTGGCCAGTATTGCCAGCCATTCGCTCTAAAGCCGATGCGCGAATGATGTCACTGATGGAAGAATCTTGAGCCGTATAAGCCAAGGCATCTGAACCACCTCTATGACCTATCGCGTCTGCATAAAATGCGACCGAAAAGTGCTGAGTGTTGCGATACTTTGATTTTGGGAACCATCGACCAATCTGCTCATCGGCCCAGTTCGCATCTTTATCATCATGACAAGCGGTACAAACATTGGGCGTATTAATATGCTTGCTTAAATCTGGGCGCGGAACGTGCCAACTGTGGTCTCTGCGCGGGTCTACCTGCATATAGGTCGTCTCCGGCATGTGACACGTTGTGCATTTTGATGCTTCGGTGTTCGCTTGATGAAAGGTGTGGTTTTCTGGCAGATAATCTGACGCTACATGGCATTGCGCGCATACTGCTTCTTCTGGGATTTTTAGTTGGGCGCTATGTGGATCGTGACAATTTGTGCACGTTACGCCTTTCTCTGCCATGGCCGATTGCAGAAACGAGCCGTAGACATAGTCCTCATCGTAAATTTGGCCATCGTGATAATAGAGCTCAGGGGTAATTAAACTCAGACGGTACTTATCAAGAAACGTACCTTTGACGTGATCCGCTTCTTCATTCAACTGGGTACGTCGACTGTGGCACTGAGCGCAAGTTTGAACTTGGTTGGTTGGCACAATGTCTTTGGGCTGAAGCGTACTGTGCCCTTCTTTGTAAACCCACTCTTTGACTGCGGCTGAAAGATCGCGAGAAAAACCATAATGATTTTCGGTGGCAATTGGCATTCCATTTTGCTTGGCCTGCTTCGCCATTTCCACGTGCAGACTTGCCGGGCCATGACACGCTTCGCAGCTAACGTTGATTTCTGACCACGTTGTTTGATACGTATTGCTTTGCGCGTCGTAGTTTTTCTTCAAGTTGGTTGAGTGGCAATCAGCGCACATGAAGTTCCAGTTTTGCCCTGTATTGGTCCAGTAAAACTCATCGGTTGTGGTCGTGTCTGGATATAAATGAAACCAACGTTGCCCGCCTTGTTCCACACTTCTCGAATCCCAAGCAAAAGGAATCAGTTGTATGCGCCCATCATCAAATTCCACCATGTACTGTTGTAATGGCACCCAACCAAACGTATAGCTGATTTTGTAATCGTGCCACTGTCCATCTGGCCCTTGGATGTTGACCCAATATTCATCGCCTTTGCGAAAAAAACGGTTTGTCTTGCCCTGATGTTCAACGGCTTGATTGTCGAAGTTACCCAGTACGGATTCTGAATCAGCATGGCGCATCGCCATATCATGGTGCGAGCCTTGCCACGCTTCCACTTCGACTTGGTGACAATCGATGCACGTTTCATTACCAATAAACTGAGCTTGAACAACTTCTGGTGGAGTTTGGGCGTTTTGCTGCCCAAACAGAGAAAAAGTGACGAGCATAGCAAGGCTCACTATTGCCTGCTTCCAACTTGCCCACTGAGTCATAACGATCCTTGTTATTCTAATTTTGTTCTTCATCAACTGTAGGATGACTTTTTCTTTTTGGACAAGTAATTACATGAGTTTTAAGAAAAACTTAAACGGTGCGCAAAAAAAAGAGGCTCCTTAGAGCCTCTCGATTTGGAGTGTTGATCGTGTAGCAAACCTACTTATTCGGGTTCTCTTGCAGTTTCTCCATCACTTGATCAAGCGAGAAACTTGCGGCTTTTTGCCTTGGCGGGAACTCTTTGAAGGTTTCTAGGAATCGACCAACATACGTTTGTGCTGGCACCAACATGTAGGCGCGATCAAGCATCCAATCGTAGTAAGTGTTGGAGGTAACATCCGCAACTTCATAAGGGTCCATGCGCAAGTTGAAGATCTTCGGCACACGTAATTTGGTGAATGGTTCAGCCCAAATACGCAACGTACCTTTTGCACGTTGTTCCATGAAGACCAATTTCCACTTGTTGTAACGAAGCGCAGTTAAATCGCCATCGTCCGAGAAGTAGAAAATCTCTTCACGCGGTGCTTTCTCTTCTTTACCAGTGAGGTATGGCAGGAAGTTATAACCATCTAGGTGAACTTTGAATTTCTTATCACCCGCGCTGTAACCTTTAAGCAGTTTCTCTTTGATGTTGTCATCACCAGCGGCGGCTACAAATGTAGGCATCCAGTCCATGTGGTGCATGATGTCATTCGAGACAGAACCCGCTTTAATTTTACCTGGCCAACGTACCATTGCAGGAACACGGTACGCACCTTCCCAGTTGGTATTTTTCTCGCCACGGAATGGCGTTGTACCCGCATCTGGCCACGAGTTCATGTGTGGGCCATTATCGGTTGAGTAGAAGACAATGGTGTTGTCTTTAATGCCTAAGTCATCCACTTTTTTCAGTAGCTGACCAACATGGTTGTCGTGCTCCACCATACCATCAGCATAAGTACTGATGCCGGTTTTGCCTTGGTTATCTGGCTTCACGTGAGTACGGAAGTGCATGCGGGTTGCGTTCCACCACACGAAGAATGGTTTTTTCGCTTTCACGGCACGATCCATGAAGTCGAGTGCCGCATCTAACGTCTCTTCGTCCACCGTTTCCATACGCTTACGAGTCAAAGGCCCTGTATCTTCAATTTTGCCGTCAGCGTACGAACGAATCACACCGCGTGGGCCAAACTTCTTACGGAACTCAGGATCTTTAGGGTAATCGACGTTCTCCGGTTCTTCCTCAGCGTTCAGGTGGTAAAGGTTGCCAAAAAATTCATCGAAGCCGTGGTTAGTAGGAAGATGTTCGTCTTTGTCCCCTAAGTGGTTTTTACCAAACTGACCAGTCATGTAACCCATTGGTTTAAGCATTTCCGCAATAGTTGCGTCTTCCGCTTTCAAACCTAGATCAGCACCAGGAAGTCCGACTTTACTTAGACCCGTTCTGAGCACAGTCTGGCCGGTAATAAAGGTGGAACGACCCGCAGTACAAGATTGTTCACCGTAGTAATCTGTGAACATCATGCCCTCTTTCGCGATGCTGTCGATGTTTGGTGTTTTGTATCCCATCAAGCCAAAGGTGTACGCACTGAGATTGGACTGGCCAATATCATCACCCCAGATGACGAGAATGTTAGGTTTTTCTGCCGCGATACTGCTGCTTGTCGCGCCAATTAAAGCCGCGGCAAGAATCGCTAATCGGCGTTTAACGCCATATTTCGCTGTCATATAAACCTCTGTGTGTATTAGAAAAGTGCTTCCTGCAACAGAATGTATAGTTCACAACCTCCGGATTTGCGAATATTCAAAATGAGAATAAAGGCAATGGGGTTTAATAATTTCCGCGAACATATTCACACGGCGACAACAAAGATCTGAAGGCGTTTAGATAACAGAAGGTTCGCTAACGCAAGGAATGGCAGGAAGAGATAACAAACGATTAGAGGGTTGCGAAATAGATAAAATAAAAAACGGTTCGCGCCGACAACCAAGATAGATCATCATTGCGAACCGTTGGGGGTTCAAATACGCTTAGGATTAACCTTTCGCTTGTTGAACTTTACTTAGGTTCTTCATTTGTTCCATCACTTTATCAACCGAGAAGCTTGGGATCTCTTGACGTGGTGGGAACTCTTTGAATGATTTCAGAACTTTCGCTACTTTTGCTTGAGCAGGAACAAGCAAGAATACGTGGTTGAACTGCCATGTTTCGTAACCGAAGCCTTGGTCGCCCTTCTCTAGTGGGTCAACTTTAAGGTCGAAGATCATTGGTATACGTAGGTTTGTGAACTCTTTCGTCCAAACATCCCAACCTTCATGCTCTTGGATCTTGAAGTGAAGCTTGAAGCGCTTGTCACGCATTGCCAGCAAGTCGCCATCGTCTGACCAGTAGAAGAACTCATCACGAGCAGACTCTTTGTCTTTACCCATCAAGTAATTCATTTGGTTGTAACCATCTAAATGGTTTTTGTATGTGCGATCAGCAGACGATGATTTGTAACCTTTCAGCAAGTCTTGCTTGATGGTGTTGTTACCCGCCGCAGAAAGCAGTGTTGGGAACCAGTCTTCACCCGCAAAAATGTCGTTTAATTTCGTATTTGGTGCAATGTGTCCAGGCCAACGAACCATTGCTGGCACGCGGAAGCCACCTTCCCAACCTGTGTTTTTCTCACCACGGAAAGGACCAAATGCCGCATCAGGCCAGGTCGCGTTCATCGGGCCATTATCGGTGGTGTAAATCACGATGGTGTTGTCGGCAACTTTCAGATCATCCAGTTTATCTAGCAACTCACCAACCATGTTGTCGTGCTCTACCATACCATCTGCGTATTCACCCAAACCTGTTGTACGGTTTTCTTCTTTCACATGCGTCCAAACGTGCATGCGCGTTGCGTTGTACCACAAGAAGAACGGCTTGTTCGCTTTAACCTGACGCTCCATGAAGTTCATTGCCGCGTCTAGCGTTTCTTGGTCGACCGTTTCCATGCGCTTACGTGTCAAAGGACCCGTATCTTCAATTTTGCCATCGGCATAAGAATGGATTACACCACGTGGGCCAAAGTTTTTGCGGAACGCAGGATCTTTCGGGTAATCAGGGTTTTCAGGCTCTTCTTCCGCGTTCAAGTGGTAAAGGTTACCCATGAACTCATCAAAACCGTGGTTTGTTGGCAACATTTCATCTTTGTCACCAAGGTGGTTTTTACCAAATTGGCCTGTCGCGTAGCCCATATCTTTAAGTGCCGTCGCCATTGTAATGTCTTGCGGTTGAAGACCTTGTTCTGCACCCGGTAGGCCTACTTTCGTCAAACCGGTACGGATTGGCATTTGACCGGTAATGAAAGTACTACGACCCGCAGTACAAGATTGCTGCGCGTAGTACGCAGTGAAAAGCGCACCTTCTTGCGCAATTCTGTCGATGTTTGGTGTGTTGTAGCCAAGCATGCCTTGGTTGTAAGCAGAGATGTTACCGTAGCCGATGTCATCACCCATGATAACCAGCATGTTGGGTTTAGAAGCTGCTTGTGCGGCAATCGGAGCTGCCGTTGCAAGCATCGTGAGTACTAGAGTATTTTTGCGAAAGTTCACGTTTTTTATTCCTTCACGTTAAAAACTTCCTTTATGGTATGCCTGCTGAAAAAACGATTGAAGTTATACAAGATATAACCAAATCTCATCTCAACTGGCATAGCATTGCAATAACAGGCCGGACAATGAGCACATTTGCTGACCACTTGTCTTCATCGATTTGAATATCTTCTTTATATATTGCATTGATTTTTGATTGACCATTAATGATAATGGTTCGCAATTTCATTATTAATCTGGATATCAACGTGAGCGATCAAGCAACCTTGTCAGTTTTGCCAACCTTAACGTCTGATAGCCAAGATTGTGGTCACTCTTCTTCAGCAAATCATGTACTTACGCTCGATAAGTACACGCAGTCTGTTACGATTCAAAGCCAACCAAAGAAGACGGATATCCAACTCACGCCCATTCAGTTTGAACTGCTGCGCACGCTCATTCAGCATCAAGATAAAGTACTGACCAAACCTTTCCTCTATCAAACCGTTTTGCAACGTCCGTTCACTGAGCATGACCGAGCGCTGGATATGCACATCAGTCGAATGCGAAAACGCTTGATTGCCGAAGGCATGCCACCAGATCAAATTCAGACAATTCACCGTAAGGGTTATCTATTTAAATCCATAAATAGGTAAAGAAAGCGCGGCTATTTGTCTCGATTTTTGGTATTTCGTCACTTATTTTGCTTTAATTAATGAAAATTCAATTTACTCAAAATAACTCAATGAATTTGCGTCTAATTTTTATACTCTGCATTGCCAGTCTGTTTGCTGGTTGTGCTACTTATGCTGGCCTGAACTTTGACCAACTGTTCGGCCCTCAGTTGGTTCGTGAGCGTACTGCCAGCGTTGAAACGCCACAGGCAGATTTCTTCCAACGCGAGGTAAAACCTATCGTCGATAACCGCTGTGTGGTTTGCCACGCCTGCTACGATGCGCCATGTCAGCTAAAACTCTCATCGGTAGAAGGGATCGACCGCGGAGCATCGAAAGCGTTGGTTTATGAAGGCACTCGCCTGACAGCTGCTGCACCTACTCGCTTGTTTGAAGATGCAGAAACCACCCAAGAATGGCGCGACGCTGGCTTCCACCCTGTTTTGAATGAACGCGACCAAAGCATGGCGGCAAACCTTGAAGCTGGCCTTATCGCTCGTTTATTGCAACAGAAAGAGCGCCATCCCTTGCCAGACCAAGTGCAATTAGAAGGTTTTGATTTTTCGATTGATCGTGAGCAAACCTGCCCGACAATTGAAGAGTACGAACAGTACGAAAAAGACAACCCAAACTGGGGAATGCCATTTGGTATGCCGAATCTAACCAACAGCGAATACCACACGCTGATGACTTGGCTAGAAAACGGCGCGATCATGAATATGCACACGCCAATCAGTGACCAAGAGCAGGCGCAAATCAATCAATACGAAACACTGCTCAACCATTCAGACCTCAAAAACCAGTTGATGTCGCGTTATATTTACGAGCACTTGTTCCTGTCGCACCTGTACTTCTCTGAGTTGAGCGAAAAACCTCGCTTCTTTACCCTCGTGCGCTCCGCAACACCGCCAGGACAACCAGTAAAACGCATTTCCACTCGCCGCCCTTACGACGATCCGGGCGTTGAACGCGTTTACTACCGAATCATTCCAGAACAAGGCACTATTGTTGACAAAACGCACATGCCATTTGCGCTCAACAAACAGCGCATCAGCAACTGGAAAAAGTGGTTTATTGAAGCGGATTACTCCGTTACTCAGCTACCTAGCTACGAGCCAGAAGTTGCAGCTAACCCGATGACGGCATTCATTGATATGCCAGTGAAGTCTCGCTTCAAATTCATGCTTGATAACGCGCAAAACACCATAATGGCGTACATTAAAGGCCCTGTTTGTCGTGGTCAGCTTGCACTTAACGTCATAAATGATCGCTTCTGGGTATTCTTCTTAGACCCAGACAAAGCTGACATTCCTGAGGTTAACGAGTTCTACCGTTCACAAGCAGATAACTTAAAACTGCCAGCCGAACAAGAAAGTAATACGCTTCCAGTCACAAACTGGGTTAAGTACGCACGCCAACAAGCGCGTTATCTTGAGGCGAAATCTGAGTTCACGAACAATTGGTTTAAGCATGGCGAAAACCTATCGACTGACGTCATTTGGGACGGTAACGGTACCAACCCAAATGCAGCATTAACAGTATTCCGTCATTTCGACAGTGCATCTGTAGTTCAAGGGTTGGTTGGCGAGCAGCCCAAAACAGTCTGGATCTTAGATTACGCTTTGCTGGAGCGTATTCACTACCTATTGGTAGCAGGGTTTGACGTATACGGTAACTTTGGTCACCAGTTGATGACGCGTATGTTCATGGACTTCTTACGTCTTGAAGGCGAGAGTAACTTTGTCACCTTGCTGCCTGCGGATATGCGTCACCAGCTTCAATCGAGCTGGTATCAAGATCAAAGCCCTCAGCTTAGTGACTTTTTGCAACGTAACGTGAAGCCTTTTAATCAACCGACCAGCGTTGTTTACAAAACGGACGATCCAAAAACCGAGCTACTGAACATGATGCGCAAACGCTTATCGCCAGTGCTGTTGCCGCGTTATGAGATTACCGATACTGCGCTTTCAGATAAAACGGGAACAGAGTTAAAACGCATCGGTCAAGTGCGTGGTGAAGGGCTACAAACCGTCCCACAAATCACGATGCTGATGGTGCGTAGTAAGTCAGGTAAGGACGAACTGTTCACCCTACTTCACAACAATGCGCACACTAATATTTCGAGTTTGTTTGATGAAGAAAGCAACCGAGACTTCGCCAACGACGATATGACCATCGTGCGTGGCGTTGTCGGTAGCTACCCAGCAGCATTTTTCTCCCTTAAAGAAAACCAAGTAAAAGAATTTGTCGATCAGTTTAGCGCGATTCAAAACGAAGCCGATTACGTTAAGTTGTTGGATAATTTTGCGATTCGCCGTAGCTCGGAAAAATTCTGGCCGTTTAGCGATCGTATCCACAATTGGTACCGTACAAATCAACCGATCGAATTTGGATTACTTGACTATAATCGTTTTGAGAATCGATGATGATTTAAGGGGGTTCTCATGGGTATCCGAGACAACATTGCCGCTCTGGAGCAACAAATTTACGTTGCCTGTTCAGAGGGAGACTACGAGACGGTCAACATGCTTGAGCATCAACTCGAATACTTGCGTGGCAAAGTGGAACATCCATTAGATGATGACCCTTATGCCTTAGACACTCGATTCGAGTGGGAAGATGACATGACCAAATAGAAAAAACCTCCGGCATTTACCGGAGGTTTTTGTTTTTAGGTTTGGCTTAGGCTTAGGTTTAGGTTTAGGTTTAAAAAGCAAAGCTTTACTCTGCCATCAGTTCATCAAGTGCATTAACTGACGCAGCAACTTGCTCGTCCAATAAACCTTGCTGAGAGTTGTATGTATCTAGCGGTTCAGCAGCAATCTCGATACTTTGGCAAGTGTTCATTAACGCAGTAAGACCTAAACTCCCCGCACTGCCTTTTAGTTTATGAGCGAGATTTTTCACTGCTAGGCTGTCATTTTTTTCTGCTGACTCAACCAACTGTCCAAGTACATCCGCACTGGTATTTCTGAACAAGTCGATGATATGCAGCATTTTTTCTCTGCCTAAAATCTTCATGTCGGACTGGATCACGCTTGGATTAATGATGACCATTTCTGGTTCCTCTCGTTGTTGGTGGTCTTGTTCGACCTGATTTTCAATAGTTAGATTGGTATCGCTCGTTTCGCTCAGAGGTAAGCATTCTCCACTTTGCGGAAGCAGTAATTGTTTGCCATCCAGAACATCCTGAATCAACGTAGCAAGGGCTTCTTTCTCAACCGGTTTTGGCAAGTAACCATCAAAACCCGCGGCCAAGTAGCGTTCCACTTCTTCCGCAAAAACATGAGCAGACACCGCAATCATAGGTGTCGGTGACAACGCTTTGTCACTTGGCTTGTTACGTTCGATGCGTTTTAAGCGTTGAATCAAATCCGTGCCGTCGCAATCAGGTAAATTGATGTCAACAAGCGCGATGTCAAAATCTTGTTTATCAATGATTCGTTCAGCTTGCAGGCCATCTTCCGCCATCACAACTTGGTGCCCCATACTCTGGAGGAAACCTTCCGCCACCACGCGGTTTACTTCATTGTCTTCGACCAACAGCACTTTGGCTTTCACCTTGCAGCGAGCGCTCGCCACAACACCGATTTCCACAGGCTCGCTTTCTTCAAGTGGGATGGAGAACCAGAAACGGCTGCCTTCGCCCTCTTCTGAGTCGACTTCTAGCACGCCGCCCATTGCTTCTACGATGCGTTTGCTGATCGCCAAACCAAGCCCTGTACCACCGATTTGGTTCAGACCTCCTTCTGCTTGCGTGAAGGCATCAAACAGAGTTTTCTGATCTTTTTTCGAAATGCCGATACCTGTGTCTGAGACTTCAAATAGCACTTGCGATTCGTCTTCTGGATTCAGGCTGACGTAAATATCAATTTCACCGTCTTCAGTGAATTTGATCGCGTTACCCACTAGATTGTTCAGCACTTGGCTAATGCGCGTTACATCCCCTTTCCAGTATCGGCTGACGTCACTTTCAATGTGGTAAGAGAACAGCAGTTGCTTCTCTTGTGCTCGGCTGTTCATCAGTTGGAACGTGTCTTCAACCATTTGATGTAGGTCGAAGCCCAATCGGCGAATCTCAAGATGGCCGGCTTCAATTTTCGAGTAATCCAGAACGTCATTTAAGATGGCAAGCAAGGTTTTACCACTGCGGTTGATGATCTCCGCGTAACGCTTTTGAATTGGGTTTAAACCAGAATCCATTAACAAACGAGCAGTACCGAGCACGCCGTTCATCGGCGTTCGAATTTCATGGCTCATTGTCGCTAAGAAGGCCGATTTCGCGCGGCTCGCCTGCTCGGCTTCATTACGCGCCTGAGCGTGGTTCACGACCTCTTCATTCAAGCGCAGGTTAGCTTGTCTCAACTGCGAAGTGCGCTGCTCAATCAATTCTTCAAGGTGTTCTTTGTGTTCTTCCAGCTCTCGTTTGGCTTTTGCTTCCCCTTCTGCCACCACTTTGAGTGCTTGGGCGGTATTGCGGGCGGTGATGATAGCTTGCCCCATGTGCGCGAGTTCGTCTTTGCCTTTAACTTCTAGTTCAACAGCCAAGTTACCTTGAGCAACAGAAAGCAGCGCAGCAGAGTATTCCGCCAGACGTTTCACTACCGACACGTACACCACGCGCCAAAGGATAAGCACAACCACAATCAAGCCGACAATCGAGATCACCGTTAGCGACCATTGGGCAAATTTCAGCGTATTGGTCAGCTGGTCAACGGCAAACGTGGTGGTTTTGTTGGAATCGTCCACCAGCTTGTTCACCGTGCTGTTCAATTCAGAAAACAGCTCCAGCGTTTTCTGCATCAACTGTTGAGATTGCTCGTTGTTTTCGTATTGTTGCAGCAAAATGGTAAATACCACTTGGCGCTTACCGAGCTCGGTGAGCAATTGGCTCATCTGTTTTGAACGTGTTGGGTCTTCGACCGCTAAGACGCGGCGCTTCATGATCTTAAGATTGTTTTCAAACGCCGTCTGGATTTGTTGGATACGATCAACGTTGGTCAGAGTGCGTGCTTCTTCAATTTGATTAAGCATTTTAAAAGCGAGAAGATGCAGTTCGTGCAGACGCTCGGTTAGGTCAAGATCGACTTCAACCAAGGCATCGAGCGCTTGATAGACTTGGTCTTTTTTATTCGCTTCTAACAGGTCATAAATATGGGTTACGTTAGCAACCGCAATCGTGCTGGTGTTTTGAACTTGAGTGCGAGTGAGCTGTTCTAACTCTTCACTCAGCAGGCGCATTTCTTCAACACGAGTATCAATTTCTTTCGCTAGCCACAACTTTCTTTCAACCGTGACACCAAGCTCCGCGAGGTTATTGATCACATTCTGAACATTGCTTTCAAGTGCATCGAGCAGTTTTGAATCAAATGACTCACCGCCTAACTCTTTAATGTGCGTCAACAGCGATTCAAGCTGTTCGAACAACACTCGCCCGGCTTCTTTCCTCTCTTGCTCATTTTGCGCATTAGAGAGCATTTGCACCGATGAAATGATTCGAGTACTCAATTCCGAGACTTGTCGCGCTTCTATCATGGCGGGGATCGCGGCATCTACCACGTTCCTTTCTGTTTTTGCCACCAGCGAGAAGCCGGATACGCCAATCAATGCTGATAACATGACCAGCATTGCCATCGCGATGAATGACAACAGAAGTTTACGACCGATGCTTGCGGTTGCTAGCAACATATTTTCATGACCTTAATGTTCGTGTTCGGCGACATATTACGTTATATTTTGCAGTGTTTACTTAATCTATGCCAACGAACTTCATTTCATGGTTATAAATCAACGCTCAATTCGTACAATTTTCAAGCATTCAGTCTTGGCAGCGTCACTTTGCGCTTCACTACCTTCTGTGGCCGCTGAAAAGATCTGTGCGATCTACCCTCATTTAAAGGATTCTTACTGGTTATCAGTAAACTATGGAATGGTCTCTGAAGCAGAGAAACAAGGCGTCAACCTGCGCGTATTAGAAGCAGGTGGCTACCCAAATAAAAGTCGTCAAGAGCAGCAACTTGCGCTGTGTACCCAATGGGGTGCAGATGCCATTATTTTAGGCACGGTTGATCCTCACGCCTATGAACACAACTTAAAAAGTTGGGTCGGCAACACGCCCGTATTTGCAACAGTCAACCAACTCGATCTTGATGAAGAACAGAGCACACTGCTCAAAGGCGAAGTCGGTGTCGATTGGTATTGGATGGGTTACGAGGCCGGTAAGTACTTAGCCAAGCGCCATCCAAAAGGCTCAGGTAAAACCAATATTGCCCTACTGCTTGGCCCACGTACTCGTGGTGGCACTAAGCCTGTCACAACGGGGTTTTATGAAGCTATCAAAAACAGCGACATCCACATCGTTGACTCCTTTTGGGCAGACAACGATAAAGAGTTACAGCGTAACCTAGTGCAACGCGTGATTGATATGGGTAACATCGACTACATCGTCGGCAGTGCGGTCGCCATAGAAGCAGCCATCAGTGAATTGCGCAGCGCAGATAAAACCCATGATATTGGTTTGGTATCGGTGTATTTGAGTCACGGTGTGTATCGTGGCCTTCTGCGCAATAAAGTGCTTTTTGCTCCGACAGACAAAATGGTGCAACAAGGCCGCCTGTCTGTCATGCAAGCGGCTCACTATTTACGCCATCAACCGTATGAAAAACAGGCATCGCCAATCATCAAACCACTGACGCCAAAGACGCTTCACGATGACACAATTGAAGAATCGTTATCTCCGTCAGAATATAGGCCGACATTCAGCATAAAGGCTGTTGATTGATGCGCTAAAAAAGTGTTTTATTGATAGATAACCAGTTCATAATCATAAAATCGGAATAACTTGATGCAAAAAACGACTCGTACCATGCCTGCGCATAAACACGTGGCATTGGTTGCCCACGACAATTGCAAACCTGAGCTCCTTCGCTGGGTAAAAGAGAATAAAGAAAAGCTGCAACGCCATTTCTTGTACGCTACAGGCACAACTGGCCACATGCTGAGCAAAGAAACTGGCTTAGCAATTAAGAGCATGATCAGCGGCCCGATGGGTGGCGACCAACAACTTGGTGCATTGATTTCGGAAGGTAAAATCGATGTATTGGTCTTCTTCTGGGATCCACTAAACGCCGTACCTCACGACCCTGATGTGAAAGCCCTACTTCGTATCGCGAGTGTTTGGAACATCCCAGTTGCGACTAACCGTGCAACGGCAAAATTCCTCTTCGACTCTCCTCTTCTAGAACAAGAAGTCGACATCGAAGTGCCAGATTACGAAGCTTACCTTGCAGAACGCATGTAAATCGACGTAATCAAATAGATAAAACAAAGGCGATACTGAGTATCGCCTTTGTTGTTTTTAACGGTTGAAAAAGTGCGTTTAACGTGAGGTAACGATTGGGTAGTCGCCACTTACGAGTTCTTGCACAAATGCAGAACCTGCCCCCGTATGCGTGATCCACACTTTCTCTTTTGCACGCGTAATTGCGACATAGAACAGTCGGCGCTCTTCGGCATACGGGAATTTGTCTTTGGACTCGGTCAACGCACCATCTATGTGAATCTGCTTCTTCTTCGCAGGGAACTGCCCTTCATCCACAGCCAAAATAATCACAAAATCGGCTTCTCGACCTTTACTCGCATGACAAGTCATAAAACGAATATCGAGATTCGGGAATCGTCTTAACCAGTCATCATACAAATCGGGTTTGTGGTAATGGTTACGGCCAAGCAGCAATACAGACTTAGTTTGTTTCGCTTGTTGATTTAACTGATCGAGGATTTTCTCAACTTGGTTGCTTGGCGCTGTGTGCACGCTCTTTTGCTTGCGTTGTTTGTGGCTGTTGAGTGTCTTCGGTAACTGTGATGGGTTTTGCTGCACGAACGTATTCGCTACATCGCCAATTTGATTATTGAAACGATAGGTCGTGTCTAGGTGATGTACCGTAGAGTGAGCGAATCGCTCTTTAAACCCAGTAATCAAGTCCACATCTGCGCCCGCAAACTGGTAAATCGCTTGCCAGTCATCGCCCACGGCAAACAAGGTTGCGCCAGGCTGCTTCTCTGTTGATTCACATAACGCTTCGATCAACGCCAAACGATCTGGAGAGATGTCTTGATACTCATCGACCATAACAAAACGCCAAGGCGATACGAACTTCCCTTTATTCACGTAATCCGTTGCTCGACTTATCATGGTTGGGAAATCGACTTGATTGCTCTCTTTGAGCATTTTTTGCCATGCAGAAAAACACGGCCAACACAGTGCTAATTCGCTATTGAGGCGCGTATAGTCTTGGTGATCTACCAACTTCTCTTGCACTTGCTTTTTCGTTAAACCAACAGCAGCTAAATGCGACAATTGAGAATCCAACCAAGCAATTAGCTTCGGATTTTCCGAATGGCTACCCAGCTCATCATCACCTTTCAGATAAGCAATAGGCCATTTATCTAAATGCTTTTGCCAACGTTTGAAATTTGTTGGTGTCATCCAGTGCTTTTTCAACCAGTCGACACACCAAGCCGTGCGTTGGTTATCGTCTAATGCAAGAGGGCTAATTTCGACAGGCTGCTGCTCGACTTGATTAAGAATGTACAAGCCGAGTTGATGAAAGGTATTGACTCTTACGCCTTCTGCCGCCAAACCGACTTTATCAACCAAACGCTCTTTCATTTCTTTCGCGGCATCTCGGCCAAACGCAAGCATCAAAAGTTCTTCCGCTTGAGCTTGATGGCTTTGAAGTAAGTAAGCCACTCTTGCAGTCAATACGCTAGTTTTACCCGAGCCTGCCCCAGCCAAAACAAGGTTGTGATCATCATTGAGCAACACTGCGTATTGTTGCGACAAGTTCAGCGGAGACGATTCAATGCGGTTGAACAAGACTTCCCAATTAGGACGTTCGTTTTCCAACCATTCGTGATTGCGTTCTCCCAGCGTATGAGAGGTGTCAACCAACCAAGGCTCAATTTCACCCATGCGATTAGGCATGCGCATTTTAGCTTCGTCTAGGCTGGTCTTGATTTCTGCGAGTTCTTGATTGAGTTTCTCTACCCACGCCATAACTTGAGAATGAGAAAGATAGGCAGGAAGGTGTTTGAGCTGGTACAACTCTTCTTCCCATTTAGGAAGGTACTCCGCCAGTTTTCGGCACTGAGTGTTGTGCCACTCTTGATATTGACGCACAGCTTCTAACGCAAACTTGCGACATTGAGGCCAAGGTAAACCTTGTACTAACCAACTTTGTTGCTTGCCATCTTGCTCGTGAGCAAAGAACTGAAGCGAGCTCCAAAACAGGCCGCGTTTCACGTTGACTTTACCGTTCCAGACGGTGAAAGGAATATGCTCTTCACTGCCAATTGAGCTTAATAAAACACTGTTCTCTTTTATTTCGACATGATAATACTCATTTTGAATAAAAAACTGTGCTTTGCTGGTGGCAGTAAGCTGCATGAAACGTGCGCCTTTTAAGTGAGAAGTTGTCGATTTATATCATTTTAGGGCTTCAAATTGTAGCAGCGACCGCCACCTAAATACGCATCTTCCTTGATTCTTTAATAAAATTCACATTACTGCTGATTTTGTGAACATAATTGTCATTGCTTCAACGCTATAAACCCAAACTCTAGACGGTTTTCGCATCCGAAAACTGCTCTGCATTCTTAAGTCAATGACATTTCTGTCGATTTCATAACCAAGCGTGATTTTTTCTTAAATTAAATCATAAACGCGCTATAGTGAGCTTGGTAACATATCCAAACAACTTCAAGATGATAGCGCCCGTGAAAGCCGTTTGTTTTAAGGCTCAATTAGTGAGCGTTAACCGTGAGAACGTCAACTTTCTAACGCCGTCATCCTTGAGTGAAATTGGAAATTTTTCTCCGTTTTTATCGGAAATGTAAGGCGCATTGTGCAAGCAGCTTCTAAATTTCGCCTCTATTGGGCAAATAAAACCATAAACTACAGCATTCTTATATTGATCACCCTGTTGGGTGTCGTTATTCCTGCTTGGTACTTCGGACAAAACACCTTGATCACTCCTCTCATACTAGGTGTGATTGCCGCTGCGCTAGCGGAAAGTGATGACAGCTTTATGGGACGAATCAAAGCTCTGATTCTCACGTTTATCTGTTTCGCAGTTGCGGCCTTCTCTATTGAAATACTGTTTCACACCCCTTGGCTGTTTGCCACGGGTCTGTTTATTTCCACGTTTGGCTTTATCATGCTTGGCGCAATTGGGCCAAAGTATGCCAGTATCGCATTTGGTTCGTTGCTGATCGCCATTTACACCATGCTCGGCGCGCACGAAAGCACGAATATTTGGTTCCAGCCGTTGTTACTGCTAACTGGTGCCGCTTGGTATTACTTTATGTCGATGATCTGGCAAATGTTCTGGCCGTTGCAGCCGGTGCAATTAAGCCTCGCGAACGTGTTTCTTGCGCTTGCGAATTATCTCGATGCCAAAGCCAAGCTTTTCCACCCAGTCACGAACCTTGCACCGCAACCAATGCGTATTGAAGCGGCTCGCCTTAATGCTGCAACGGTCACCGCACTCAATGCGTGTAAAGCAACGCTACTCACCCGTTCCAAGCGTGGTCATGTAGACGGCCCAAGTGACCGATTCTTGAATATCTATTTTATCGCGCAAGACATTCACGAACGCGTGAGTTCGAGCCACTACCGCTACCAAGATTTGGCAACGGAGTTCGAGCGTTCAGACGTACTGTTCCGCTTTAAATATCTTCTTGAGACACAAGCGCAAGCTTGCCGAGATATTGCTCAAGCCATTCAACTCGGCAACGAATACACTCACACCGATGAGTCGATTCTGGCTTTAGCAGAACTACAAAATTCACTGGCGTATTTGGAAGAGCAGCAACAAGGTCATTGGAAGCGTTTGTTAATGCAGCTAACTTACCTGTTCAATAACCTCGCTACGGTTGAAAAGCAGCTAAACAACATCAATAACCCAGATGCCGAACGCCTAGAAGAAGACACGCTTGCCGATACTAACCCACATACGTTGAAAGCGATGTGGCAACGCATTTCGGCTAACCTTCATAAAGATTCGATGCTGTTTCGACATGCGCTACGTATGTCAATTGCACTTACTATTGGGTACGGCATCATTCAGCTGTTTGATATTGACCGTGGTTACTGGATTTTGCTTACAACGCTGTTTGTGTGTCAGCCGAACTACAGTGCAACGCGCCAAAAACTTACGGCTCGTGTGATCGGTACTTTAGCGGGGTTATTGATTGGCGTACCGCTGCTAACGTTCTTCCCTTCTCAAGAAAGTCAGCTGGTGTTTATCGTTGTTTCGGGCGTGATGTTCTTTGCATTTAGGATGAACAATTATGGCTACGCGACCGGATTTATCACCTTGTTAGTCTTGTTCCTGTTCAACCAGTTAGGTGAAGGCTACGCAGTGGTGCTTCCTCGGCTTGCCGATACACTGATTGGCTGCGCGTTAGCCGTCGCGGCTGTGATGTTCATTTTACCTGACTGGCAATCGCGAAGACTGCATAAAGTGATGTCTGATGCGATAGATGCGAATAAACAGTATTTGGATCAGATCATCGGCCAATATCGTATCGGTAAGAAAGACAACCTGAGCTATCGCATTGCTCGTCGTCAGGCTCACAATAATGATGCGACATTGACGTCAGCAATCAGCACAATGCTTGCTGAACCAGGTAAGTATCGCGCAGCCGTCGATGAGAGCTTCCGCTTTCTGACGCTCAACCACGCCATGCTCAGCTACATCTCTGCTTTAGGCGCACATCGTACTCGCATCGAAGATGAATCCATTCATAAACTGGTTCTGGATGCTCACCGTTGTATCCACCAGCATTTGGATGTGTTGCATCAACAATTACACCAACATTGCGAAGAATGCGATTTATCCAACATTGACGATGCTGGACTTGAGCAGCGTTTGAACGAATGGCGCGATGAGGATGACAGCTCGGCGCGTATGGTGCTTCAACAACTCCACCTTATTTATCGCATGTTGCCTGAGCTTCACTCGCTGGCGAGCAAATTTGCCGTTCGTGTGAACTAACTCGACCTTAGAGAGACTAACTTAAAGGTGCATGTGACTTAACACACGTTCTTTATGCAATTAGGGAAGCACTCTTTGCTTCCCTTTTTAATTTAAGATAACCCGAAGTAGGTAAAATTACCTTTCATAGGAAAAGTCTTACGTATCACTTAACGCACCTTGACAATACTCGGACAAAAAACCATCGTTCAAATTCTAATCTAATTCTATTGAATAAGTATGTTGTGTGGCCACGGAGGCCGTTAGACAGGACATGAAGGATAAACCTGAGTACAGCGAGGATACAGAGATGAAAGCGCAACAATTTAAAGAGCTAAAGAAGAAGCTTGGAGACCTGACGGCAAGTCAGTTAAAAACATTGCAAGGCGAAATCAGCATGACACTGAACAAAAAGGAAAAGCCATTGCTCTCCACTGAAGAGCGTGAAATGTTATCTAAACTGTTTGTTTGATTAAGTTATTGATATAAATAACTTGCACGTTTTATAAACACTTCCTATGCTAACAGCAGCATAATAAGTGGAATTATAATCATGCCAGTTTCAGGGATTCACTCCGGTCAACAAATCATGCAGTTATCGCACAAGATGGCGGATAAAGCTGCACATGAGATTCAACAAACCTTCGCAAAAGGCGGTGAAGACTTATCATTCAATAAAGTCGAACTCGCTAAAAACGTGGCTTTCGCCGCGAATCCTTCTCTAGCCGCACATGTCACTGTTATCGAGCCTCTTATCGAAGTTACTCAAGCCGCAAGTTACAACCGTATTGGTGCATCCGTTGTGGAGAAAAATAACGAAGTAATTGGCAGCCTTCTCGACATTCACGTCTAAAGAAACCAAGCTCAAAAATAATACCCAACTCCCTTTCCAGATATTCAAGAGCACCAAACGCTAATAAGCGCAGCGGTCAAATCTAACCGCCGCACTTTTCATTTCTCAAATCACTTTATCCGTTATCAATAACACCTCGATTAAGAAGCGATTCAACAATCTCGTTTGAGCTTAATCCATTAAAGTCTATTGCCTGACCTAAGTTCTCAACCACAATGGTCTGATGAACGTTAGCATCAGTAGTAATGCTCAAAGACACATTGTCTGTCGTGGCATCGTAGTCCGCTTGAATATGCGCAAGTAACTCATCAATTCCTGCCATTGGGTCATTTAAATCCGCAATCACGTCTTTAAGATCGATCGTGTCTTCATTAAGCGTAAAGTCGGTGATGGTATCCACTGCACCTTCGTCAACGGTATCTTGAGTCCATTTAAAGATATCGTTACCACCGCCACCCGTTAGGATGTCCGAACCCAGACCACCGATGAGAATATCATCGCCGTCACCACCGATAATGCGGTCATCACCCGCGCCGCCGATGAGGGAAATTCCGCGATCACTACCAAGTAACAGATTATCTTCCGTTTCAGAAGAAACATCGATGTCACGGTTGTTGGACGTAACATTGATGCTGATGTCGATTGGGTCTGAGAACGCTTGATCGCCATTCGATTCCGTTGAAACCGCAGTCAGCGTGATATCGTGATCACCTTGGCGCACGTTATCGATGTGAAGCGTATCAATTTCATCAGCAGGCACTGTCCAAGTCGAAGTCGCGCTATCAAAACTGATGCTCGATGTGGTTGCATCACTCGTTAGCGTTGCGTCTCTTGGAACGCCTGTAACCTCTAACGCTAAGACTTCATCCAAATCCGTCAGTGCAGCAATAATGCCGACTAACGCTACGCCCTGAAAACTCGCACTTTGGCTAGCAGTAATGCGCTGGATGTAATTAAAGTTCGCGTCAAAGGCAAGCGTCGGTTTGTCTGCCACAGGTGTCACGTTGATATCAAACGTTTCGGTGGTTTGCAGCGACGTTCCCGTGGAGTTCTCGTAGTAAATTCCATTATCGTCCGCTGTAACCGTCAATGAAATCGCTGAACTGTTCACGTCACTTGCATCGACAAAAACACCGACATTTGGATCTGTCGAAGTCAACACCGCATTAAGTTGGGACAACGTTCCCATCAACACGGTTTCACCCGCTAAACCAACACCTTGCGTCACACCACTGCCAGATGGCGCGATAACACTGACATCACCTTCACTCGTGCTGAGGGAAATCGTCATGATCTCGTTCTCATGGATACCAGTGAAATCCACATCCGCTATCGTAATGCCTGATATTTTTTGACCTGCCGATTCGAAGATCGTGCTGGTTACTAATGATCCATCAATCTCTGGAGCATCATTAACCGCTTGAACGTTCATGACCGCAGAGCCACTGATTGTGATTGGATCCGGTGCTCCATTGGTTGTGCCATCATCAGTAATGTCATAGACAAAACTCACGTCGCCGTTGAAGTTTGCTGATGGTTCAAAGCGCCATTCCGTCGCGCTAATCTGCGTGATCGTTCCCGCCGATGGATCCGCAAGCGTGACATTACTGACCGCCAAGTTATCGTTTTCCGGATCGGTCGCGTTTGCCAATAGTTCCGAGGCGGTAATGCTTACAGCGCCGCTGTCTTCTTCTATCGAAGAAAGCGTCACTTCCGATGTTTGAGGCGCATCGTTTACATCGAACACTTCAAAAGATGCAGAACCCGATACCGTCTTAGGATCGGATACACCATTTGTTGTGCCATCGTCCGTAATATCGTAAGTCAGCTCGACAGGGCCGTTGTAACCTGGCGCTGGCGTAAATTCCCAATTCCCTGTGGCTGAGTTAAACGCCAAAGAGCCAGAACTAGGGTCCACAAGTTGAACGTTACTCACCGTCAAGTTGTCGTTTTCCACATCAGTGGCATTCACAAGCAAATCTGATGCAGAAATTGCAAATACACCACTGTCTTCACCAATACTGGTCAAGGTAACTGGCGACGTTTCAGGCGCATCGTTCACGGCTGTAACATCAATAACAAAACTGCTGCTGTTGGTGTTTAAAGTGTCATCCACACCACTAATAACAACGCCTTCGTTGCCTTGATCATCGACTGTAATGTTCACAGTAACATCGCCGAAGAAGTTGAGATCAGGGTTGAACTCAATCAATCCTTCAGCAATGGCGGCATTGAGATCTGCGACTGAACCTTTTAGCTCAACCGCTCCTGTACCGTCACCCTGAACCGTCAAACCATATTTCGAGATAACGTTAGCGTTCAATGCCAGATACCCGCTATCTACCGCTACATTAAGAACATACTCTGCATTCGGGTTATCAAGTACCGCATCGACATCAGAGATACCGAAGCTATTTAGCAATAAGGCGTTGTCTTCAGGTGTTTCCACATCGACAACATTAACGAAATCAGGTCTGTCGTTTACCGCAGTAACATCGACGGACACATCAAACTCTTCCGCATTACCCAAGCTTTGGCTGCCGTCTAGGCCGGTATCGACCGCTTGCACTTTAAAATGAAGCGAGCCAGCCCAAGAATTGTCATTTCTGTCACCAGAATTAAAGACGATTTGATCTAGGTCTTGTGCATTGATTTCAAGGACAAAAACACCACTACCTTGATCAACAAATGTCGTTCCATCTGGAAGTGACAAGCTCGCACCATCTGGTACGTTTGAAATCTCAACCCTCAGTGTTTCTGGATCATTCTCTTGATAATTTGCACCGTCGCCAATCGACTCTTTGTTATCCACCACCAGCGCATTCACGTTGATGGTAATGTCTTCGCCTTCATTGCCTGAGACTTGGGTATCAGGGTTAACATCCACGTCGTCGCCAATCGGGTTAACGACTAACGTAAAGTTGCTGTTTCGCTCGGTAGGCACTTTCAACAACTCTTCTTGAATGAAGACAGAGATACCGATTTCAACTTCACCACTAAAGTGTTTTGGCGGCTTAATTTGAATATCGCTCAAGTCGATAGAAGTTTGCGTCAAGTCTTTAACTTGAATGCTCCACTCGCCATTGCCTGCGTTTTTCACAATGTAATCGGATGAATTAGACTCAACAACAAAGTCATTCGGAATGCCTGTCAGCTTAAGTGAAACAAAGCTTTCAGAGCCATCATCGTCGGTCAGACTGATCGTAACGCCAGTACCTGACTGGTTGAGTGAAATCAACGTATCTTCATCACCCGTCACGACGATAGGCTGACTTGGATCGGTTCCCGTAATTACAATGTCATCCACGACAGGCGTGACTTCAAATGTCACGTCGTCAGTAAAGGTGCGTACATCTACGTTATCGCCCGGATTGATCAATGTCGATTGGTCAAACACGGCAACGTCTGTGATTTCGCCTTCGATGTTAATTTTCACCGTATTTTGGCCACCACCAACCGGGTAGTTTTCACTCGGTTTGAACAGAACGTTGTCCAACGCTCCCGCTAAAATATCGGCTTCATTAAATTCGATACTCGTGCCCAGACTATTACCATTGCTATCGACAAACTCACCCTGTGTCGTGTCATCAAGCGTCAACTTGATGTTGGTTAACGTTTCTCTACCGCCTAATGTGTTGTTGAAGCCATCTGCAAAATCGACGTTCAAATTAAGCTGAATTAATCCATCTTCGTAACCAATACCATCAGCGGTTGGAACATCGTTATTGAGATCATCAACAGGTTGCTTGTTCGCATCAAGACCAAGTGTTCCAGTAATATCGACTGTGACATCTGGCGTGATATTGCGATCCAACGGCTGGTCGCCTGCCGAGCTTGGCACGTCAGCAACTGGCAGAATTTGCACCGGAATCAGTTCTGTGGACGATTTTTCATCTGCAGAGCCCGTATCTTTAGTCACAAATCTCACAGGCAAAACGAAGTCGCCAGCATAATCTTCAGCCATGCGCATCGTTAAGCCTTCAAGGCCAACAATGTTTCCGCTTGCGTCGATATCCGCTTGGAAAACGTATTTTCCGTTAATAAAATCAACGTCCGTACCCGTAATGATTAGGCCCGGTGGAATACCAGGTGAAGATGGGTCAATGATGATGGTCAATACGTCTTCCACACCATCAGGATTGATCACATCAATCTTGGAAGTAAGCTGAGCACCAAGATCGACAAAGTTGTCTTCTGAGCCTTCAATTTGTACGTCATCGGTCACGTCAATTTCGGCAGCGACACTGGTTTGCGGAGTAAGAACCGTTGGGAACTCCAACATCACGTCCGTTTGTCTTATTTCAGTTGCGTCTTTTTCAACCGAATCTTCACCTAAGTCATTCACACGCGCGTAAATCGTCAAACCAATTTGCGATAAACCACCGTTATCACCATTGTCAGTGTCGTCGTTCGGCGTCAAATCAAGGCCAGATGGCGCTTTGATGCAGAAATTCTCCTCATCAATGATCGTCCAACGGCCGTCACCTTCATTCAGTGCTCCGATAATGACTAGCTGGTTAAGAATGGCAGGATCGGTCGTGTGCAACTGAACAACCAGTTCAGTTACCACCTCATCCGAAGAAGCATCAAACTCTTGATATTTAATGATGTTTGCACCAGCTTGGCCACCCGCAGAGGTGTTGATTGTAAAGTCGATTGCACCTTGCGCATCCGATTTAACAACGTCTATCGCAGTACCATTACTTTCGGTGACCAACAAGCGCGTTTGATCGCCTATCGCACCAGAGGTATCTTCTGGTTCAACAACCGGATTCACTTGAACGTGAACCGAACCTGTAATCACCGCTTCTGCAATCCCTTGTCCTGGATTTGCCGCATCAACGTACTCATGGTCAATCTCTTTCACGGTCAACGTTGTGCTCAAATCAAAGTCGGTACTGGAATCTTGTTCCAACTCAACTTGAACATAACCACTCTGCGTAACGCGAGCAGAGAAGTCTTGCTCAGATTCATTGGCTTGCGGCGTTAATGTTAACGTACCAGCGACGAGCGTTTGCGCTACACCATCCACGAACACGGTACAACTCGGAGGGAAGCCAGAAATCGTCACTTCTGAGAAGAACTCATCGGCATCTGGACTTTGGCTGGTCGTTGGTTTCCAGTCGATGTTGAAGCGCGTATCTTCGTCACCTTCCGAAACCACGGTATAGTTATTTCTTGCGTCAATCACAGGGCCAACAATCACACGAATTTCCCCAGTTGAGGTGCGCGTATGACCATCGTTTTCAGTAACGATCGTGGTTGCTGTGATGTGAATATTCTCGGTAGACGATGCTTCCGGTTTAATCACAATGCCCGAGTTGATATTTGCTTGCGTAATATTCGCTTCATAGATTGGCTGGTTATTACCATCGTACCCAACGAACGTTAAATCGACCGAGTTGCCATCATTATCAAATATCTCAACGCCATCAGGAATGTTGGAAAGCAGTACAGTTACCGTTTCAGAGTGGTCGTTCGGGTTGTCTTTGACTTCTCCAGAAAGAATGCTGAACGAAATATCAACTTGGCCATTTTCATCCACAAATGTTTGAACGCCACGTACGTTGCCATCATCAAACTCTTGCCAAATGCCTGATTTATCATTGAGTTCAACGATTGGTATATCCGCTACGCCTTTCACATCAACAATGACGGTTTTGTTCCCGAGTGAAAGTACATCTTGCGCAGAGCCTGTTGAAAGCGAAGCGCTGTCTTTTACGATGCCTTCTACGTTGAAGGTGAAATCGTCGTTACTGTGCAGTGGTGGCAGCACTTCTACATTCGTCAGCTGTGACTCAGGAATTTCGTAATACAGCACATTGCCGTTGCCATCCGTCACTTCAACAATCTGTGAAGGATTCGCGCCATCGAGCCAAACAAGCGTCACGCCGTCGATAGAGAAATTCGAGATGCGAACAAACAGCTCTTCTGAACCATCCATATCCGCGGATGGTTTCATTGAAATCACTTCGCTTAATTGAAGTGGGTCGTGGTCAGTAACCGGATCGACCGTATCTTGAGTGCGAGCGTTGTCCTCGAAAATATTGATGCGATTCACGGTAAAGCTGCCAGCATCAGCGACCGGAGTGACATCAATGACGATGGTTTCCGTTTCTGAGCGAGCCATTTCTTTACCTGTCAGTGGATTCACGCTCTCCGTGGTGATCGCAGTGACATCAATTTTTATTTCACCCGAGAAGTTATCAATTGGATCGACTTGCACATCGCCAATTCGACTTGCATCAACAAGGTATACCCCACCCGTTTGCGTGATGGCACTGCCATCTGAGTAAACTAGCGTTGCGTTGCCCTCACCTTGAGTAAAGACAAGTTCGTACACGATGCTTTCTGGGTTACTGCTGTCTTGTGTTTGCGCGCTGATGTTCAGAGAAACGTTGTTACCATCTTCATCAACCGTGTAGTTAAAGGTACTGTTTGCCCTCCAAGTCGCGATGTCTGCAACGCTTTCCACTTGAATGTTAAGCCTGCCATTGATGATGTGGTCAAACACACCGTTATTAAGGATCTCAACTCGGATACGTGGATCTATGCCACTATCGCCCGTCGCAAAATGGCGGTCAGGTACAAAATAGAGGTTCTCAAGCGTAACGAACTCACCATTGAATGATTGAATGACATTCGAACCGTCCAACACAACAGAGCCATTGACTGGCGTAAGTTCAATGTACTCACCATTGGCATTTCGATAATAGAACGTGCCGTTGTGCGTGCTCGCATCGCGAATCGTGATATCGCCTAGGCTTTCATTTCTATCGAGGTCGTGCAAGTTAATCACTAGATCGACTTTCGCTGGCGTAGTATCTAGACCAGATAAGTTATCTTGCGTATTGGCATTCTCAGTACCAAGGATAGAACCATCACGTCCTTTATCTTCGAAAGACAACACCGATGAGGTATCGATTTGTGCATTTCTGTCTGTCACGGAGATGTCGAGATCGGCGGTACTCGTATCGCCGTCACCATCGGAAGCCGTAACATGAACCGTGAAATCGATTGAAGCCGCATCGGTATGATCAAGATCGTCATTTGGTCTAAAGCTAATAGAGCCATCAGTTCGAACAATCAAACGCCCAATTTCAGTGTCAACGCCGTTTAGGGTTTTATGTACAAAAACCGTTTGATTGCTGCCGTTAAGATCAACGGTTGTCATATCTATTCCATTCTGTTTGAAATAGATACCTGAATCGTCTGCGCTAAATGAGGTCAGCTCACTGCCATCTGCCCCATAATTTAAGTCGCCTTCTACAGGGTCTTGGAACAGTTGAACGGTTCGCGTTCCCTGCCCTTCAACACGAGTGATGGAACTATCGTAAATCGTTGGAACATCATCTGTGATCGTCACAGGAAGATTGATACCAGCGGTATCGCCATCCACATCCGTAGCAAACACAGGCAGATTGAGCGTCAATAAATCTTCGCCCTGAACACCATGATCCAGTACGCCTTCTAGCGTGAATTTGTATGTTCCGTCAGCATTTAACACCAGAGTAAATACCGATTTTCCATCTGGCGTTTGACCTTGGTAAGTGTAGTTGTTGTTATTCACACCAGTTTGTACCAGCGTGACCGCTTGGCCGCCTGACGTTACCCCGCTGATTGGGTTGCCTGACAAATCTAACTGGTAAGAAACTATCGTATCCGCGCCTTCTACGCTATCAAAGCTGCCGCTTGCTTCTAGGCTGTCTTTGCTCAGCTCTGAGCCTGAAGGCAAGTCATCTTCATCTAAGAACAACGGAGTCGCCGTTTTGATTTCCGGCACGTCATCCACGATGGAGATTGGCAAGTTCAAAGATGCCGATGTATCACCATCGAAGTCAGTAACAGAAATAGGAATATCTAACGTTAGACTGTTTTCGCCCGCGCCAGCAGGATGATCCACAGGACCCACTAACTCAAATTGGTAGCTATTGTCTTTTGCATCCAACGTTAGGGTGAAAATCTGCGTGTTCGTGCCAACAATCACCGCTTCATAGGTACTTACACCGTCGGCTTCAGAGACCAGTCTTAGTTCCACATCTTGACCATTTGACTGCAAACCAGCGACCGCGCCAGCTAAGTCAGAAACGTGATAACTGACGATTTCATCAGCGCCAGCAACAACGTTAAAGTGTCCATCTAACACTCGTAAGCCAGAAGTATCAGAGCCAGCAGGTAAATCATCTTCGTCAATCGTCAGCTGGCTACTGTTATCCACCCCAGTGATAGACGGCACATCATCAACAACGGTAATTGGCAAACTAATCGTGTTCGACACATCACCATCAAAATCCGTGGCATTAACAGGAAAATCAATCACTAGCTCGTTTTCACCATTGCCATTTGGATGGTCTAGCTGAGCAAATAATTCAAATTGATACCTATCATCTCCAGCATTTAACGTAAGTTTAAACACGATATCGGTAGTGCCTTGCACGTACGCACGGTACTCAATCACGCCATTCGCGTTTGAGTATTCAACAAGCTCTAGTGGCTGACCTGCTGACGTTAACCCAGCAACTGGTGAGACAAGATCCTCCAATTGGAAGCTAACGATAGAATCTGCGCCGTCAACGACATCAAAATGTCCGCCGATAATATGATCACCTTGACCATCCGACCCTTTGTTCGGAATGTCATCCTCATCAATGGACAAGTGACTTCCTGGACGAATAGCTTCAATCGTCGGCTTATCATCCAAAATAGTGACTGGCAACGTCGCGTTAACGGAGTCGTTATCGCCGTCGGTAATCACAATCGGCAGATTGATGGTCAGGTCATCAGAATTCGTTGCATGATCGAGCGCGCCAGACAATTCAAAATCGTAGCGTCCGTCTTGATGCAATGTCAGCGTGAAAATGGTGTCGCCACCAACGGTTTTTCCGACATAAACCAAAGCATCACTCGTTGACGCTGTAGCGTCTTGAGTAATCGCGATGCTCTCGCCGCCAGAAGTAAGCGCAGGCAGTAGATTGGAATTGAGAGCCAGTACAAATGAGTCGATACCATCCGCGCTGGTCACTTCAAACTGACCAGAAACCGTTAAAGGCTCCTTGGTCTCGTCTGAGCCCAGCGGCAAATCATCTTCATGCACTTGTAAGCTGTCTATATTCGTTACCACGGGTACATCGTCTACCACCGTAATTGGTAACGTGAACACTGGTGATACATCGCCATCACCGTCAGTCACGGTGATTGGCAGTTCGATTACAATGTTGTTTTGCTGATTGCCATCAGGATGATCAAGCGCTTTTCTAAGATCAAACTCATAGGAGTTATTTGACGCATTCAGAGTTAACTCAAACACCACTTCTTGAGAATTAACCGTGATACCTTGATAAACATTCACCCCGCCAATACTGGACGTTAAGACTAAGGTGATTGCCTCTCCGCCAGACATCAATGTACTAACTGGCGTCGTCAAATCACTCAGTTGAATCGAGGTGACTTGGTCTGCCCCTTCTGTTACATCGAAGGTACCACCGATGATGGTGTCTTGAGTACGGTCAGTACCCTGCGGTAGGTCGTCCTCATCGACGGTCTGTTCACTACCCTGAGCCAAACCGTCGATGGTTGGTACGTCATCCACAACAGTGATCGGCAACGTGAGAGTATTCGAAACATCACCATCAAAATCCGTCGCTGCGATAGGAAGGTTGATGACGATGTCGTTTTGACCATTCGCGGTTGGATGATCGAGTGGCTCAAGTAGTTCAAACTTGTAGCTGCCATCAGAAACATCCAACGTCACTCGGAATGCAAGTGTTGCTGTTCCATCAATAACGGCTTCATAAACGGATACGCCACCCGAATTAGAAACTTCAACGAGAGTCAGTGATTGCCCACCAGACGTTAAGCCTTGAACTGGCGTGTTCAAGTCAACGATATGGTACTCGACGATATGGTCCGCACCTTCTGTCGTGACAAACTTACCAATAATACTCGTTGGTTCATTGCCATCAGAACCCACGGTTGGCAAATCATCTTCGTCGACTGTTAGTACGCTGTTTGCGTCAATACCATCGAGTGTTGGTCGATCATCAACAATCGTCACTGGAATAGTCGCGCTCGTGGTGTCGCCATCAAAATCGGTCGCGATAATAGGGAAATTCAGCGTTAGCTCATCTGCACCGATTGGATGGTCAAGTGTCCCTTCAAGGGTAAAATTATAACTGCCATCCGGTTTTACAACGAGCGTAAACACAGCATTCGCACCCGCGGTTGCTGTGTAAGTAAAACTGCCATCCGCGTTTGCAGCTTCAGTCATGGTTACGGCAACACCTTGCGAAGTAAGCCCATTAACGGGCATCGCGCTCGCATCGAGCTGATAACTGACGACACTATCCGAGCCTTGAGTCGTAGTGAATTTACCGTCTATGGAAAGCGCATCTTTTTGATCAGAACCAATGTTGATCAAGTCATCTTCATCGACCGTGATTGGCTCAACATTTGTGCTCACTGGTTGGTCATCAACAATGGCCACAGGAATCGTGGCAGAAGTGGTGTCACCATCAAAATCCGTCGCGATGATTGGGAAATTCAGCGTCAGTTCGTCACTGTTACTCGCGTGGTCAATTGGGCCTTCGAGTGTAAAGTTGTAACTACCATCTGGATTGACTGTTAACGTAAAGACAGGATTGGTTCCTGCGGTTGCCGTATAAGTGAAACTACCATCTGGATTTGCCGTTTCACTCAATGTCACCGCAACACCTTGCGAAGTAAGCCCATCAACAGGCGTCGCACTGGCATCCAATTGGTAACTCACTACGCCATCAGAACCTTGATTGGTGGTGAAGTGTCCGCCAATCGATACAAAACCGTCTTGAGCCGAGCCAATCTGCGCGAGGTCATCTTCATCAACGGTGATCGCTTGAACATTGTTAATTGTTGGCTGGTCATCAACAATGGTTACAGGGATGGTTGCCGATGACGTATCTCCATCAAAATCGGTCGCGATGATTGGAAAATTCAGCGTCAGTTCATCACTACCAGTCGCGTGATCGATTGGGCCTTCCAACGTAAAGTTGTATGAACCATCGGTGTTCACCACCAACGTAAATACAGGGTTGCCGTCAGCGGTCGCAGTGTAAGTGAAGCTGCCATCTGCATTCGCTGTTTCAACCAAATCAACAACTTCGCCGTGCGACGTTACCCCTGCTACAGGGTTCGTCGAGCCGTCGAGTTGATAACTCACCACTCGGTCAGAACCTTCCGTTGTGGTGAACTTGCCATCAATAGAAACAACGCCATCTTGAGCAGAGCCAATAATCGTTAAATCGTCTTCATCCACTGTAATGGCATCGACGTTTGTGATGGTCGGTTGGTCATCGAAGATAGTCACTGGGAGCACCGCAGAGCTGGTATCACCATCAAAGTCCGTTGCAATGATTGGGAAGTTCAGCGTTAGCTCGTCGCTATTAATAGCGTGATCGATTGGCCCTTCCAACGTAAAGTTGTATGAACCATCGGTATTCACTACCAACGTAAATACTGGATTGCCATCTGCCGTCGCACTGTAAGTGAAGCTGCCGTCAGCATTTGCCGTTTCTACGAGTACAACCGCTACGCAATGTGAGGTAAGGCCAGCAACAGGATCCGTCGAGGAATCAAGTTGATAGCTCACCACTCGATCAGAGCCTTCTGTTGTAGTGAATTTACCGTCAATAGAAACAACGCCATCCTGAGCAGAACCAACGCCCGATAAATCGTCTTCATCAACCGTAATAGAATCGACGTTTGTGATAGTTGGTTGGTCATCGACGATGGTCACTGGGATCACCGCGGAGCTGGTGTCACCACCAAAGTCCGTTGCAATGATTGGGAAGTTCAGCGTCAGTTCGTCACTACCACTGGCATGGTCGATTGGGCCTTCTAGCGTAAAGTTATAAGAACCATCTACGTTAACAATCAAGGTAAAGACAGCGTTACCACCTGCGGAGGCTTGATAAGTAAAACTGCCATCTGGGTTGGCCGTTTCAGTCATCGTTACCGCGACACCTTGAGATGTCAGCCCTGCAACAGGGTCAGCAGAAGCATCCAATTGATAACTAACGACACCATCAGAACCTTGCGTTATTGCAAATTGGCCGTTGATAGAAATTGCATCATTTTGGTCTGAGCCAATCCCCGTCAAGTCATCTTCATCAACTTGAATTGCATCCACATTCGTGATGACCGGTTTATCGTCGACGATAGTCACTGGGATGGTGGCAGAAGCTGTATCGCCATCAAAGTCAGTCGCAATAATTGGGAAGTTCAGCGTTAGCTCGTCGCTATTAATAGCGTGATCGATTGGGCCTTCCAGCGTGAAGTTATAACTGCCATCCGTTTTCACTACCAACGTAAAGACAGGGTTACCATCAGCGGTCGCAACGTAGCTGAAGCTGCCATCAGGATTGGCAGTCTCTATCAACGTCACTGGATTGCCTTGCGAGGTGAGCCCTGCAACCACATCTACAGAGGTATCTAACTGGTAACTCACCACGCGGTCAGAACCTTGCGTTGTCGTGAACTGACCGTCAATCGTAAGTGAATCATTTTGGTCCGAACCGATGTTCGCTAAGTCATCTTCATCAACACTGATTGCTTCAACATTTGTGATAGTCGGTTGGTCATCGGTAATCGTGACAGGAATAACGGCGGAAGTCGTGTCTCCATCAAAATCGGTCACTGTGATCGGGAAGTTGAGCGTTAAGCTGTCACTGTTTGCTGCATGGTCAATCGCGCCTTCAAGTGTAAAGTTGTAGCTGCCGTCGGGATTGACGGTTAATGTGAAAACCGGATTTGTCCCTGCTGTTGCCGTATAGGTGAAGCTGCCATCAGAATTAGCCGTTTCCGTCATTGTGACGGCTACGCCTTGTGAGGTTAATCCATCAACAGGTGTCGCATTCGAGTCAAGCTGGTAACTCACAACTCTGTCTGCACCTTCAGTGGTCGTAAACTGGCCATCAATTGAAACTGGTTTGTTTTGGCCTGAACCGATACCAGCCAGATCGTCTTCATCAACACTGATCGCTTCAAAATCCGTTACAACTGGCAATGAGTCAACGATCGTGACTGGCAACGTAATTTTGCTCGTGTCGCCATCAAAATCCGTCGCGATGATGGAAAAGTCTAACGTTAAGGTGTCACTATTTGGAGCATGATCAACAGCCCCTTGCAGTTCAAACGAGTAACTCCCGTCACTGTTTACCTGTAACGTAAATACCGGATTGCCGTTTGCCGTCGCCGTGTAGGTAAAGCTGCCGTCGGCATTACTGACTTCAGCCAACGTGATAACTTGACCGTTGGAGGTCAAACCGTTTAGCGGGTCTGAACCTGTTTCAAGCTGGTACTGAACCACACCATCTGAGCCTTGCGTGGTCGTGAACTGCCCTTCAACCAACAGTGCGTTTGATTGTCCACCATTCGTAATTAAGTCATTTTCATCCACAGTGAGAGGCTCTACATTCTCAATCGTAGGAACGTCGTCTTGAATGGTGACAGGCAAAACCATGGTGCTGGTATCGCCATCAAAATCCGTCGCAGTAATCGGAAAACTCAGTGTTAACGCATCACTGCCACTAGCGTGATCAATTGGGCCTTCTAACGTAAAGTTGTATGAACCATCAACATTCACCACCAGCGTAAATACTGAGTTGCCGTTTGCTGTCGCGGTGTAAGTGAAGCTGCCGTCGGCATTTGCGGTTTCTACCAGCTCAACGGCTTCACCATGTGAAGTCAAGCCATCAATTGGATTGGTCGATGCGTCGAGTTGATAACTCACCACTCGATCGGAGCCTTCTGTCGTGGTGAACTTGCCGTCAACCGAAACAGAATCATTTTGATCCGAACCGATGCTCGCAAGGTCGTCTTCATCCACCGTTAAAGCTTCTACACCATCAATAGAAGGCTCATCATCTTTAACTTCGATAACGATTTCTGCGGCTTTGGCATCGTTCGAACCGAGCGTCAAAGAAGAGCGGTCACCGTCGGCATCAACGGCATAAACTGGAATGGTGAACGTTAACGATTCGTCGTTTGCGCCAGTATGATCCAGCTGTTCATAGAGGTTGAACTGATATTCGCCTTGAGACGGCGAGTCGATACTGATGTCGAATACCGTAATGCGCACACCATCAAGCTCAATATAACCTTCGTAAGTACGAACGCCGTTGACATCAGAAGTGAGTTCAAGAAGTACAGTTTGCCCTTGCGATTGCAACTCGCCAGAGACATTAAATTCCGTTGGTTCTACTTCGAAGTGATCAATAATATCGCTGCCTGCGGCTGCCGAAATCGATCCGGTACCGCTAGTAATCGCGATGCCCTGTAGAGAACCTTGCTCGACGCCAGACTCATCCAAAGACAAGCTTGTGACATTGTTAATGACTGGGTTATCGCCATCAGCAATTGTAATCACAAATGTATTGCTGACCGTATCTTGGTCGAAATCCACGATCGTCGTTGGAAGGGAAAGCACTATCGTATCGCTATCATTCGTCTGCTCAAGCGGTTTGAACTGTTCAAATTGGTACGTGCCGTTGGTGTTTAAAGTGATACTTAATACCACCTCTCCCGTGCCAGCTACGGTTAACGTGATGTTACTGCCATCTTCAGACAAGGTCGCAACCGTCGCTTGGTTGTCAGTTAACAAACCATCAAATTGCGACAAACTTTCCTGATTAAAGGTGACAGAAGCCAACTGGTCACTGCCAATTTCGACAAACGTCCCCGTGATTGGCGTCGATGAAGATTCTTCGTTCTCAAACGAGATGTCTTGCGGCGCTGGATTATCACCATCGATAATCGTCGTGACAAAATCAATTGGCGTACGAATGCTGTTACCACCAATATCGGTACCCGTCATCTCAAACTCAATACTGATGCGGTCACCAACAATCGACACCTGCCCGTCATCTACAGACGCAACATGGTCAATGCCTTGGCTTATGGTGGTTGTCACCTCCAAATCGATATCACGACCTAGCGAAGTCGCTTCAATTTCAATGCGTAGGACTTCATTGCCATCTAGAACACCAATGATGGCATTTTGTGTTTCGTCGTATGAGAACTCGACAGCTTTACCACCAGATTGAATATCGGTGTTCAATTCGGCAAGTAGCGACTCTAGTGAAGCAGCAGATGGGACAAATGAGCTAGGGTCAAGCGGGAGATCCCCCGCCTCAACGGATACGCTGGTTGCAATAGATTGAGGATAAGTCGTAAGGGAAATCGAACCTTCGGTTACTTCCGATTCAAGAGATTGTCCACCATCAGCAAAAATGGCGACGTTAATGTCATCGGTTTCTTCGCGATCTTGCACGCCAGTGCGTGCTGCAGAGGTTTCGAAAAACGTCGAGGCAAGCATTTCTGGGTTGTTGTATTCAACCGTCACATAGCCAGCATTTGCCGAGCCAGACGCATCGCCACCAGCGGCCGTTGCTTCAAGAATTGCCGTCGGGTCGGCACCTTCCAAAATCGCTTGTTGGATAGCAGCAACATCATTTGAGTCAAAATTAGCACTATCAAGCGCCGTCGGGTCGAAAGCAATTTGACCATCAACCGAGGTTTGAACCAAAGTTTCCGGTTGTTCTGATGAAGGCTCAGGAAGACACGCGACACAGTTTTGGTCGACAAGATAGAGCTCGTTATTGATTAGAACATCCAAAGACGCATTGTTTTCTGTGACAATGACATCCCCTGTATTTAACGCATCTCCGGCGCTTACCACTCGGATCTTACCGGTAAGATCCAATACCAAAACTTCCCCTTTGACAGCATTTACAATCGCGTTTTGCGGCACGGTTTGCGTACTCATCTGACCTCCGCTAATGGCCAACGTTTCCCATTAACCTATTGCATAGTTTTTAGTTGAATATATGTGGTGTTTTGCACATCGTTGGTTGATTAAACTAACTATCAACTCATTAAACAATCGACTTATTGTGTTCCACATCCCAAAACAAGTGAAAGTTACTATCTGTCACAAAAATGGGACACATATCCTAGCGGCGCAATATCAATTAATTATATGAAATGCGTCACTTATTTCTAAACAAGTGTAGTCGGTCTGATAAAAAACGGAGTTATCAAAGTCACTTAACTAAAAGCGATACTGCCAGTTGCGATCAAAAGCGGTAAAAACGCAAACAAAATACTGTAGAGACTTGAGCGAGTTGATAACTTTATTAATAAAGGAGAAGAAAAGAACGTCACAATTAGATACTGAACAAGATAAATAGGTTGGAAAAACATGGCTAACATCATGTGTAAAGCCATGTGCAAACCTACACACCATGAATTAGGTTTTGTCCGAAGCGCAACAGCGCATAAAACAACCAAACTAGCAGAAAAATACATCATAAAAACGACACAAATAAAAATAATTCTCATTTGCAATGTTAGGACAATATGCCCATATATTCAACTGCGTTTGAGCTATCAATCCCATCGTTATTATCAATCAACATAATAAGTAAAGTTATCAGTAATTTTCTCCCTAAACGTTTGCGTAATCGCTAACCTTCTCTTAACCTTGATTTGAGGCTTTCATCACGGTTTTTCCATTGATATAGTACGGCCAATACAAAAATAAAGACCATTCGAGGCATGGAGCTTCCTCGCTAATCTCAAGATGAGAAGAATTGGTACCGACAAATTCGGCAGATTTAAAGAGGGTCAAATAATGGAAATGAATATGGTTGAGATTTTAGGCTACGCAGCTTCAATCATGGTCGCAATTTCGCTAACTATGAAAGATATTGTTAAGCTTCGTATCCTTAACTTTATCGGCTGTGCGCTGTTCACTGCATACGGACTGATGATTGATTCGTGGCCAGTAGTGCTAACAAACGGCTTTATTGCATGTGTTAACGTGTACTTCCTAGCTAAAATGCAGCAGGAAAAAAAAAGCCTAGAGCCTGAAAAAGCCCAATAAAACTCGTATTTTGAAAGGCCCGCAAGTCATACACTGCGGGCTTTTTTATGGTTCATCGCGGATAAGCGGGAACTAAAAACAAAAACGGTAGTAAGTGATAGAGTTTTATCGCCAAACAAAACCTACACAAACTACCGTTTTCATGTCGAATCATACTTTCCTATCTTCATTCTGGGAAGGCTTTCATATAGTAAAGTCTCATCAGAC
>NZ_JYOQ01000169.1:0-6360 GCF_000960545.1 Vibrio sp. S457-15
TAAAACAAAGTATGAGCAGGAAAGGAAACTGCTGGGACAATGCCTGTGTTGAGAGCTTCTTCCATTCGATGAAAGTGGAAGCGATTCAATACGAACCAATAATGACCAGAGATGAGATGCGCCAAACGGTCTTCGAGTACATAGAGGTTGATTATAATAGGACGAGAAGGCACAGTACTCTTGGGTATCTAAGCCCAGTTAACTTTGAACAGCAAAATGTCGCTTAATGAAGTGTCCAGTCTGACTGGAGCAGAACACAAACACCAAACACCAAAAGAGCTTATACCACAACGGCTTTTAAGTAATACAACACTTGAGGAAGTAATTTAGAAGCAATCTCAATCCCTCAGTTATTTGAGAGTCACTTGCGTTGAAAGAGTGTTATCGTGCACTAGCAACTTTATAACGATGGCACACAGTCCGCACACAAAAATCATTTATAAAAGCGAAAAGCGAAGATACGCAACTCTTGCAGCACCAAATAGACAAAATAATAGCGATAGATCTCGTGGCTTCAACAGCAAAACCGTTGACGCAACCGCCCTTGAAGTTTATTGCAAAGACAAATGAAAGGTTCAGATGCATAGTAATGTCAGGAAGAGGTAGAGTCGGGAAAACGGTAATCAAGTACAACGCGAGTATTTAATTTAGGGTTTACTCTTATGTAATCACATTTTAGTTTAGTACCAACAATAAAATGTTAAGATGCTCACATCAATGCTGCAGTGGTTGTAAGTGATGTTCGAAATATCTTTGATACCCCAAAATACAATAAGTTCTTTTGGTACCCCACTTGATACCCCACCAGCTTAACCATAAAAACTAAAGGTATATTTTTCAAATGGTTAACAACAATATCCAATGGTTTCCTGGCCACATGCACAAAGCGCGTAAAGAGATCGAAGAAGCCATCCCGCAGGTGGATGTGATCATCGAAGTACTGGATGCTCGTATTCCTTTCAGTAGCGAAAACCCTATGATTTCAAAAATCCGCGGTGAAAAGCCTGTTGTAAAAGTGCTAAACAAGCGCGATTTGGCTGATCCAGAGCTGACGCAACTGTGGATTGACCATCTTGAGAAAGAACAAAACGTAAAAGCAATGGCAATTACGACTTCTGAGCCTCAAGAAGTACATAAAATTATGGAGCTTTGTCGTAAGCTTGCGCCACACCGTGAAGAAGTTGGTAAAAACATTCGTACCATGATCATGGGCATCCCAAACGTGGGTAAATCGACCATCATCAACACACTGGCTGGTCGCACTATCGCAGTAACGGGTAACCAACCAGCGGTAACGCGTCGCCAACAACGCATTAATTTACAAAACGGCATTGTCCTGTCTGACACACCTGGGATTCTTTGGCCAAAAGTGGAAAACCCACATAGTGGTTTCCGTTTAGCGGCAACGGGTGCCGTAAAAGATACGGCAATGGAGTACGACGAAGTTGCGTTTTACACTGTTGAGTATCTAGCAGCGCATTACCCAGAACGTCTAAAAGAACGTTACCAAATCGAAGAGCTGCCAGAGTCTGACATTGAGATCATGGAAGAAATTGGCCGTCGTCGCGGCGCGCTACGAGCAGGTGGCCGAGTGGATCTTCATAAAGTATCTGAGATTCTACTTCACGAGCTTCGACAAGGTACACTAGGACAAATTACTCTTGAGCTTCCTGAGATGATTACTCAAGAACTGATCGAAGTCGAAATAGAAACGGCTCGCAAAGAAGAAGAGAAAGCGAAACGTAAGGAAGAACGTCGTAAACGTTACTTACGTAACAAACGCTAAGTTCTTTTTCTCACTCTATTCCTAGGCGCGATTTTCGCGCCTTTTTTTGTCCGCCACTTTTACACCCAACTAGATAACCCCGCCTCATCAACGTAACCACTTTTTGTCGTATTTACGTGTAATTTTGTACCACACCTTTTACGGCATACAAGCACAAAAAACATGTTTATTTATTGAACACAAACTAGTTTAGACCCCCGTAACCTAAGGAGTTACAGCCACCATCCAACCCTTAAATATCGAGTTTGCAAGCGCTAGCAAAGTTATGCAACTTGATTAGTGACACTCTCCCCAAAATCTTCAATATAAATAAGGTCAGCGCTGGCGTTTTTCCAAATCACAAAGAGATTTATTATGTGTACTAAAAACGAAACTAAACCACTGCCCTCTTTTATCGAGGAACGCCTTAATTTCCATATTCAAGATTTAATTAAATCTAATGAAAATCAAAAGCACCTCGTTCTTGGCAAACGACCGTCCGAAAATGCCGTGGTAATGCAAAGCAATGATTACCTTTCCCTCTCTCACAATGAGCTCATTCAGAAAGCGCATCGAGATGCAATTTCTGAACGAGATGACAATGTCGTGATGTCGGCAATCTTCTTACAAGATGACCAATCAAAACCCGCCTTTGAGCACCAGCTGGCGACGTTTGTCGGCATGGAAAGTTGTTTGTTGTCACAATCAGGATGGGCAGCCAATATTGGTTTACTGCAAACCATCTGCGCGCCAAACGTCCCCGTATACATCGACTTTTTCGCTCATATGTCGTTGTGGGAAGGAGCACGCACCGCTGGAGCGCAGATTCATCCTTTCATGCACAACAACATGAATCATCTGCGCAAGCAGATCCAACGCCACGGTGCGGGAATCATCGTTGTCGATTCGGTGTATAGCACGATTGGCACAATCTCCCCGTTACGTGCCATCTACGAAATGGCGAAGGAGTTTGATTGTGGCTTAGTGGTAGATGAATCTCATTCATTAGGCACACACGGACCAAAGGGGTCTGGATTATTACAAGAACTGGGACTAACACAGATGGTGGATTTCGTTACCGTAAGTTTGGCGAAAACGTTCGCCTACCGCGCTGGTGCGATTTTAGGCCCGAACAAGCTAGCACAATCGCTGCCCTTCGTGGCCTATCCTGCGATTTTTAGCTCAACGGTTTTGCCGCAAGAAGTCGTGCGTCTAGAAAAAACACTTGAGGTAATTAAAGCGGCTGACGACAAACGTGAATGTTTGTTCAAGCGAGCCAAAGAACTCGCGATCGGATTAAAACGTATTGGGTTTAACATTCGCAGCGAATCGCAGATTATTGCTCTTGAGTGTGGAAGTGAGAGAAATACTGAACGAGTACGCGATTTCCTTGAAGAAAGAGACGTTTTCGGTGCGGTGTTTTGCCGACCTGCCACGGGCAGAAACAAGAACATCATTCGATTTTCTGTCAATGCCGACATGACAGCTCAACAAGTGGATCACGTCTTATCGGCTTGTCAGGAGGCATTTGACCATCCCGAATTAGAGTTTGTGTAAGTTGATTCGTAGTGGACGCTGAGCCTACGCTTGGCTCCTGTGAAAATTCAGAGCTCAGTTCAATCCTGAGCTCTGTTTTAAATCCAGTTAGCAATTTTATCGAAAAGGCGATTCTTATCAGCGGGTTTAACGATAAAGTCGGACATGCCGGATGAGCCAATTTTATCTAGCGTCACAGGAGAACTGTCTCCCGTATGCGCAATAATCGGCACAGATGCATACGGCTTTTCTGAGTTACGGATACGTCGCGACGCTTCTACACCGTCCATGATTGGCATCTCAATATCCATTAAAATCAGATCGATATTTTCTTTTTCAAGAGTGTCCAGTGCTTGCTGACCATCTTCCTTTTGTACCACTTCAAATCCCTGCTTCTCTAGCAACATCGCCGTAAACTTACGCAGAGACTCGTTATCATCCACAACCATGATGGTTCGTTTGATGGATTTATCAAAAGGCGCAGATGGCAACGTTGAAGAGATATAAGTGGAATCATAAAGCAAACGTTCAATCGTAGCTTTAGTGTTTAGCAACCACGCTTGAGTCTCTACCCAAATCGGGTCATGGCCGGCTTTTTTAGTTCGTTGTGCAGGTTTGTGTTCAAAAAGATACACCACACGCGCTTCAGTAAATGAAAGTAACGATTCGATTCTGTCTAATTGGTTTTCTAAAACATCAAAGCTTTCCACATCGACAAATATCAGGTCAAATTCAAACTCGTATTCTTTCTTTTTAAAGACGCTTTTTACATCTAAAACGGTGACATCAAATCCCATGAAGCGACTAATATCTACCATTTTTTGCACGATAATGTCTTGATTACTGACCAATAAAATCGATTTCATTTTGGTCAGCTCATCTTTAATTTCTGTTACCGTATCTGATGTGATAGGCGGAAAAGTCAACGTAAACTGTGACCACTCTCCCGGCTGGGAAATGCACTTAATATTACCGCCAAATGAACGCATGACTTTCTTACAGAACGGTAGTCCAAGGCCATAACTGCCCGATTTACCTGTGGTATAGAAGTCCTGAAAGATATGTCGAATCACATCTGGCGCGATACCTGAGCCGTTGTCCGTCACTACAATTTGGTTGGCCGTGTCATTACTTTGCATACTCACATGAATATGAAACTCGTCTGAACTGCGATGATGAAATGCGTTCTTAAACAAGTTATACATGACGTACTTTAACAATGTATCGCTACCCAAAAAGTCAAACTCACTTCTTGCATCGAATGAGATCGCGAACCTGTCTGTCGAACGTTTATAACTGAAACTCTCAATGGCTTTTTCAACCACCGATTGAGCAGAATATCTTTTGAAGGAAGAGCGAGATACGCGGTTTTCATCAATCGATGTGAGCAATAAATCGATTGTCTCGTTGCCTGAATGAATAATGTTCATCGCATCTTCGCTCACTTCACGGAGCAAGGTTACATCTTCACCACTCATCACATACTGATCTTTTTCGCCCATCGCCTTTTTGTTAGGCAAGACAGACTGAATAACATCTATCGACGTACATAAGCCACTGAGTGGATTACGCATTTCATGAGCAATACCAGCGCCAAACGACTTAGCGAGCGATACTTTTGCTTCATGCTCGACCTGATTTCGGAAATAGAACATGTTGCCAAACACATAAATAAACAAAAATATCGGCACATGCGTCCAATCCATTGTGATATCGAGATGAAAGCCTTTCGCGATCCACGCAAAAAACGTCGCTAGACCAATACCAGCGAACGTCTGAGCAAACATGACCCTTGTGACATGAACCAACAAAATATGCAGGAAAATAGCCGACATGAATGACATCACCCAAACATTGGACCAATCATTCATGAGTAACATATAAAAAAAGAAGAAAGGTAAACAGGTCGTAATCGTTATTTGATAATAGACGTGCACGTACTTTCGCCATGATGACGACAAACGGTTACGAAAAATGATGCCAAAAAACAGTGCGGAACAGAACAAACGTAGCGGCAAGTTTTCATAGGATTGCGGGAACATGAAGTCCCAAACGAAGTAGTAGAGCGGGAAGCCAATAAATCCCATCCAACCAACTAATGTTAAATTGGGCTCTGCGTACTCATATACCTTACGTATCGAATCCATACTATCTAATTTGTCTACTCCGCCTGACGTTCAAAGTTGTGACTTGCTATCTTTTTTATAATCACGTTGTTTTGTAATTATATATTACTTGCCAAATATAAGCAGCGCGAAATCCGTCAATTTATTCGCGATGCTTGTCTTTAAATTCAGTCTTTTATCTAAGTTCAGCTTGATTTCACGAATTTTTAGGTAACGAGTTCAATTGCATATTATTTTATTGTGATTCAAGTAGAATCAACTTATGCGAGGGCAACGCGAATGTTGTTCTCACTCATCTTCGTTTGATTACTTTGTCCAACTCACAAATCAAAGGTGTTCTATGGAAAGCTCTCAAATTAAAAATGTTGTTTTCGATGTCGGCAACGTACTGGTTCGTTGGTCACCACCAGAGATTGTACGCTTAACATTTGGTCATTCCGTAGATGCAGAACAAATGGCGAAAAGACTGTTCTCAAACAAGATTTGGCTAGACCTCAACAAAGGTTTGATCAGCGAAGAAGAAGCAATACACCGTTACCAACAAGAACTCGACTTAACGGCTGAAGAATGTTGCTGTTTCTTCTACTACGTAAAACAGACTCAGATTCAACTGTTCGGCAGTGTTGAGCTTTTACAAAAGGTGAAGCAAGCGGGTTACGGTGTCTACGCACTAACTGATAATGTTGTAGAAATTGTCGAACACTTAAAATCAACGTACGATTTTTGGCCACTTTTTGATGGCGCAATTGTGTCTGCCGAAGTCGCGCTTTTAAAAGGTTCATCGCGGATAAGCGGGAACTAAAAACAAAAACGGTAGTAAGTGATAGAGTTTTATCGCCAAACAAAACCTACACAAACTACCGTTTTCATGTCGAATCATACTTTCCTATCTTCATTCTGGGAAGGCTTTCATATAGTAAAGTCTCATCAGAC
>NZ_JYOQ01000170.1:0-389 GCF_000960545.1 Vibrio sp. S457-15
AGGTAGAGCCCGGGGCTTTCACATCTGGCTTAACAAACCACCTAAATGCGCTTTACGCCCAGTAATTCCGAGTACCGCTCGCTCCCTCCGTACTACCGCCGCTGCTGGCCCGGAGTTAGCGGGTGCGTCTTCTGTCGCTAACGTCAAATAATGCAGCTATTAACTTCTCGTCCTGCCTCACGAAGGAAAGTGCTTTCCAACCCGAAGGCCTTCTCCACACACGCGGCATGGCTGCATCAGGCTTGCGATCATTGTGCAATTTTCCCCACCGCTGCCTCCCGTAGGAGTCTGGACCGTGCCTCAGTTCCAGTGTCGCTGATCATCCTCACAGACCAGCTAGGGGTCGTCACCTTGGTGAGCCAGTACCTCACCAACTAGCTAATCCCACC
>NZ_JYOQ01000018.1:0-337 GCF_000960545.1 Vibrio sp. S457-15
ACTTCGGCACAAGGTAATGCCTCAGAAGGTATTGATTCCGGTGTGGCAACGCCAGAGCAGAAACCAAGTGCGAACGGGGCTACCGGTGAGCCAACTTCGGCACAAGGTAATGCCTCGGAAGGTATTGATTCCGGTGTAGGTACGCCAGAGCAGAAACCAAGTGCAGATGTGTCTAGTGGTGAGCCAACGGTAGCACAAGGCAATGCCCCTGAAGGCACTGATTCCGGTGTAGGTACGCCAGCATCGACACCGAGTGTGGACGCGGCAACGGGTGAGCCAAACACGGCAGACGACAAGAATGCCGCGGGCGAAAGCATCCCAACGTTAGCGGGTACCT
>NZ_JYOQ01000171.1:0-506 GCF_000960545.1 Vibrio sp. S457-15
TAAAGACAAACATTGAGAACTTTACAAACAACAATAAATTGTTGTTTTGTCAGCTTTCCAAATTGTTAAAGAGCTAATCACTTCTAATGAAGTAACCATTTTTAAAAGCACTCATCGAATGCGCTTAAAGATGGTGGAGCTATGCGGGATCGAACCGCAGACCTCCTGCGTGCAAGGCAGGCGCTCTCCCAGCTGAGCTATAGCCCCATCAAGGTGTCGATACTGTATGCCAACTCCCTAAAAGGAATTGGTGGGTCTGAGTGGACTCGAACCACCGACCTCTCGCTTATCAGGCGAACGCTCTAACCACCTGAGCTACAGACCCAGTATCGTCTCTTTTACATAAACCGTATCAATCTGTGTGGACACTCATCGTGAATAATCATCGTTTAAGGAGGTGATCCAGCGCCAGGTTCCCCTAGCGCTACCTTGTTACGACTTCACCCCAGTCATGAACCACAAAGTGGTAAGCGTCCCCCCGAAGGTTAAACTACCTACTTCTTTTG
>NZ_JYOQ01000172.1:0-383 GCF_000960545.1 Vibrio sp. S457-15
TGTAAGCGCATTAGTGAGAAAGCAACGGTTGATTTACCACAGCCTGATTCACCAGCCAGACCAAAGACTTCGCCCGGTGCAATATCAAAGCTTACGTTGGTACAGGCACGGACATCGCCCGCATCTGTAATGTAGTCTACGCATAGGTTACGGATAGAAATTAGTGGTGCAGTCATGATTATTTATCTCCGCTCCATAGTGCATTTTGCGGCGCCAATTCAGGCTCACGCTCTTTCTTGTCTTTTGCTGCTAGGTTTTTCCAGCGTTTCATGCCTTTGTGAGAACGAAGCTGAGTGTTCGCAATTTCGTCAACGGCAAAGTTCAACTGAGCAAGACCAGTAACCAGTAGTGTTAGGGCAATTCAAGGTGCGAGGACTTCCCAC
>NZ_JYOQ01000173.1:0-407 GCF_000960545.1 Vibrio sp. S457-15
CGTTTTTAATTCAAATTCTGCAATGAGCCATTCCGGGCTTTCTTGAAATGATCCATGTTGAGCGCTTACTTCTTTTGCTTTGTAATTCGGGAAGGAATACATGTTACCGACAATCTCAACGCCAGATTGCTTAGCAATCGCAAGGGCTTCTTTTTTGCCGTTTTCGGTCGTCATATCAGTGCCGTTACGACCCATACCGCCGTCATTAAGCGCAAGGTGAGCTTTGACTGTCTTGTTTGCTTTTTTAGAGAGTGCAGCTATCTCCTTTGCTTGATCAAGCGTGCCGATTAGCTCTTCAACATTAAGATCAAGTGCACCTTCAATATCGCCAATCGCTGCTGAGCGAACACGCATTAATTGACCTTTAAAGCCGCTGTCGCGCACGACTTGTGCTTCTGCATTACTTG